>JANOEG010000140.1:0-2530 GCA_031413095.1 Burkholderiales bacterium
CTGGCGAATAAGGTCTTCCTGGTCGGTCCGCTGTCGCAGCTCGAGTACGTGGTGGTGCCATTCGCGTTGGGGCTGATCGACCCGGCGCACCGGCTGGCGCGCTCGGCGGTGCTGCTGTGGGCGGCGACCCAACATGGCCACGATGCGCGGCCCGCGCAATACGTGCGCGACCACCGCGACCTGCGCCCGGACGAGGCGCGTGAGCGCGAGATCCAGTCGCACAGCCAGCTCACGCTGCCGCCGCCGGCCGACGCTGCTGCAAGCCTGGAAGATCCAGCACCCGCACGCCCCCGTACTCCACCCTGATCAGCCGCTGCGCCTCCAGGGCCTGTAGCGCCTCATTCACCCGCTGCCGCGACAGCCCCACCAGATACCCCAGCTCCTGCTGCGTGATGCGCAGCAACTCGCCGACACCCGGGGACAGCACCGGGTGGAACAGCGCGCCCAAGCTGCGCGCGACCTTGGTGTCGGGGTCGGCCAAGCGGTCGATCTCGCGCGCGGCGATGAACTGGCCCAGACGCTCGTTCAACTGGTTCATCAGGTGGCGGTTGAACGGCAGGCTGCGCTCCAGCAGCCACTCGAAGGTGTCGATCGGCAGGCCGGCGACCACGCTCTTGCGCAGCGCCTCGATGTTGTAGCGGTAGCTCTCGCGCTTGAGCAGCGTGCCTTCGCCGAACCAGGCGCCGGAGGGCACACCGGTGAAGGTGATAGGTGCCCCCATCGCGCTGTCGTTGCTCATCTTCAGCAGGCCTTCAACGACGCCGAGCCAGAGCGTTGCGGGACGGCCGATGCGACACAGGTACTCGCCGGGCTCGGCATCGGCCATCTGCATGTCGGCCGCCACGCGAGCGCGCTGCGGCGCATCGAGCAGCGCCCACCACGGCACACGCTCGAGCTCGGCCTCGGCAGGCCGGCGCACACGCTGGCGCAGCGAAATCGCAGGAAGTTGACGGGCTGCTGACAAGAGTGGGGCGGGAAAATCCCGCTCGGGATTGCCCTTGGATTGTCGTCAGAATGACAACATGGCGTCAAACTTCTTCCTAGCATCACTCTCCAACCGACGCCTCAACAGAAGGCGATCACAGGAGACTGCCGGTGCTGACCACTTTCCCCCGCCTCTTGCTCGAGCACGCGACCGCGCGGCCCGATGCGCCGGCATTGCGGGAGAAGGAGTACGGCATCTGGCAGACCTTGACGTGGCGCCAACTGGCCGCGTTGGTGAAGCAGCTCGCCAATGGTCTGGCCGCCGCCGGCCTCAAGCGTGACCAGCACATCGTCGTCATCGGCGAGAACCGGCCTCGCCTCTACGCCTCGATGCTGGCGGCGCAATCGCTCGGCGCTATTCCGGTGCCGCTGTACCAGGACGCGGCCTCGACCGAGTTCGTGTTCCCGATCGTCAACGCCGACGTCGCCTTTGCGATCGTCGAAGACCAGGAGCAGGTCGACAAGCTGCTCGAGATCCGGCCGCAGTGCCCAGGCTTGGCGCACATCTGGTTCGACGATCCGCGCGGCTTGCGCAACTACAGCGAGCCGGGGCTGGCGGCGCTCGATGCGCTGCTGGCCGCCACCGTGCCTGACGTCTTCGATGCCGAAGTGGCCAAGGCCGATCCACACGACGTGGCCGCGATGTTCTTCACCTCCGGCACCACCGGCAACCCGAAAGGCGTCGTGCACTCGCACTTCACGCTGCTCGACCGCGCTCAGGCCGGCGCAAAGTTCGACAGGCTCACCTCCGCCGAAGAAGTGCTTGCCTATCTGCCGCCAGCCTGGATCGGCCAGAACATCTTTTCCTACGCGCAGTGGCTGGCCTGCGGCTACGTCGTCAACTGCCCCGAGAGCGCGGCCACGGCATCGATCGACCTGAAGGAGGTCGGGCCGACGTACTACTTCGCACCGCCGCGGGTCTTCGAAGCGCTGCTGACGAGCGTGACGATCCGCATGGAAGACGCGAGCGCGATCAAGAAGGCGCTCTACAAGAAGTTCATGGACGTCGCCCAGCGTGTGGGACCGGCATTGATGGACGGCAAGTCCGTAGGGATGCTCGACAAACTGGCGTACCAACTCGGCAACCTCGCCGTCTACGGCCCGCTGCGCAACACGCTCGGCTTCTCGCGCGTGCGCGTCGCCTACACGGCGGGTGAAGCAATCGGGCCCGATCTCTTCACGTTCTACCGCTCGATCGGCATCAACCTGAAGCAGCTCTACGGTTCGACCGAGACGGCCGTGTTCGTCTGCCTGCAACCCGACCACGAAGCGCGTGCCGACACGGTGGGCGTGCCGATCGACGGCGTCGAGATCAAGCTGGCCGAGAGTGGCGAGATCCTCGTCAAATCGCCGGGCCTGCTGCGCGAGTACTACAAGAACGCTGCCGCCACCGCCGAGGTGTTGACGGCCGAGGGCTGGTACCACACCGGTGACGCCGGTTTCATCGACACCCACGGCCACCTGAAGATCATCGACCGCGCGAAGGACGTGGGCCGCCTGATGGGCGGCGCGTTCGACGCGGAGATGTTCGCGCCCAAGTACGTCG
>JANOEG010000141.1:0-1649 GCA_031413095.1 Burkholderiales bacterium
CGAGGTCATCGGCATCCGCTGGTACGAGCCGCACGACGGCAAGCTTCATCACCTGTACGACTACCACCGTGGCGTGCGCCGACGGCTCGCTCCGAGCCGGCCGTCGCCGAAGGGCGCGTGGTCGCAATTGGTTTTGACGCGGCAACCGTTGCTGGCGCGCAATCAGGCCGAGATGGTGGCCAAGTCGCTGCTCGCCAAGCCGAGCCTCGAGGCCTGCAAGTCCTTGATGAGCGTGCCCTTCTTTGCCGGCGAGCGCTTGCTGGGCCTCATCAGCGTGGAAGACTTCGAGCGCGAGAACGCCTTCGGCGAGGACGAGGCTCGGCTGCTCGGCACCGTGGCGGCGGGCATGGGCGTGGCGCTGGAAAACGCGCGGCTGTTCGACGAGACCCAAGCGCTGCTGAAGGAAACCGAAGCCCGCAACGCCGAGTTGGCGGTGATCAACAGCATCCAGCAAGGCATGGCCGCTTCGCTGGACTTGCGCGCCATCATCGAGCTGGTGGGTGACCGCCTGCGCAAGGTGTTCGGCAGCGAGAACCTGGCCATCACGTGGCGCGAGAAGCAGACCGGGCTGGCGCACATGCTCTATGTGATCGAGCACGGCCAACGCGTTCATCCGCCGCCGATCACGACCGACCCCGATGGCCCGTTCATGCGCGCGCTGCACGCCAACCAGCCGGTGCTGGCCAACAGCCGCGAAGAGATGGACGCGCTGGGCCTGCGTCCGCCGGCGGGCCTCGCGCCGAGCCTGGCCACGCTCACCGTGCCCATCTTCGCCAAGGGCGAACTGCTGGCCGGCATCACACTGGACAGCCATGACCCGGCGCGCAAGTTCAGCTCCGACGACGTGCGTCTGTTGCAGACCGTGGCCGGCACGATGGGCATCGCGCTGGAGAACGCCAGGCTGTTCGACGAGACGCAGCAGGCGCTGGAACAGCAGCGTGCGTCGGCACAGGTGCTCAACGTGATCAGCAATTCGGTTGCCGATACAGCACCGGTATTCAACGCGATCGGCCAGGCCTGCCAGCAGCTGTTCATGAGCGAGCAGGTGGTGATTTCGCTGTTGCGCGACGACGGACAGGTCTGCCACGTGCGTCCGGGGCGCCCGGCGCATGTGCCGATCGAAACCGCCGAACGGAACTGGGCACGACTGAACGACGGGTTCCCGCGGCCGCTCGAGCAGTCGTACCAGGCCTACCCGATCAGGAAGCGTCGCGTCGTGCACTACCCCGACATCGCCAACGGCCCCGGCGTGCCTGAAAGCATGCGTTCGATCGTCCAGGTCACGGGCAACTTCTCGATGCTGATCGCACCGATGCTGTGGGAGGACAAGGGCGTCGGCACGATCCACCTCGTGCGCCAGCCGCCCAAGCCGTTCACGGCCAAGGAGTCGGCCCTGCTCGCCACCTTCGCCGACCAGGCGGTGATCGCGATCCAGAACGCCCGGCTGTTCAAGGAGGCGCAGGAAGCCCGCGCTCAAGCCGAAGGCGCGCGGCTTCAAGCCGAGTCGGCCAACCAAGCCAAGAGCACCTTCCTGGCCACGATGAGCCACGAAATCCGCACGCCGATGAACGGTGTCATCGGTATGAGCGGGCTCTTGCTGGACACCGGGCTCGACGACGAGCAGCGCGACTTCGCGCGCACGATCCGCG
>JANOEG010000142.1:0-2358 GCA_031413095.1 Burkholderiales bacterium
CCGCAAGTCGCCTCGTTGCCGACGAAGGCCGCCAGCGCATCGACATCGGGGATGCTGATCTCGCGCCGTGCGCCGTCGGCAAAGCCGATCAGGTGCTGGCGGGCCAGGCGCGACAGCGCGCGGCTGACCGATTCGAGTGTCATGCCGAGGTAGTTGCCGATCTCGGCGCGGGTCATGCGCAGCGTGATGTGGTCGGTGCGCAGGCCGCGCTGCGCCAGCGCGTCGGCCATCAGGCGCAGGAACTCGGCGACGCGGGCGTCGGCCGACAAGGTGGTCAACGCCATCAGGCTGTCGCGGTCGCGGCTGATGACGCGGCTCATCTCGGCGTGCAGCAAGGCCGTCAATGGCGGATGTGCGGCGCAGGCGGCCAGCAACTGGTCGTAGCGCAGCGCCCAGACCTCGCCGGTGTCCAGCGCCACGGCGTCACAGCGGTAGCGGTTGCCGGCAATGCCGTCGAAGCCCAGCCAGTCGCCGCGGAACTGCAGGCCGACGACTTGCGCGCGGCCGTCGGCGGCGCTGTTGACGATCTTGAAGCAGCCGGTGTTGAGCAGGAACAAGTGCGTGAAGGCGTCGCCGCAGCGGTACACCGTGTCGCCCGCATGCACGACGCGGCGTTGCAGCGGCACGCGCTCGGCCACCAGGGCCAGCATCTCGGCCAGGCGCTGCGCTTCGTGGCGGGCTTCATGGTGGACATCAGCGCGTTCGTCGCGCCGCAGCGCCGGCGTCGAGACCTCATCGTGGCAAACCGCAGCAGTGGCGTCGAGCAGCATGGTCTTCTCCTGTGAAAGTGGAGACAGTGTTGTGCGCGGCCGGCCATTGCGTGCGACCCGACGGTGTCGCTGTGTGAACGGTTTGTGAACGGGCGCGCTGCGCGGTGTTCTTGACGCAGCGCAAGGGCCACGCCGCGTGTCGCATTGACGATGCGGCCTGTGAGTCCGACCTTCCAACGCCGCCTGCTGGACTCGGCCGTGATCGATGCGGCCGACGCGCGATCGCTCGTCGAATCGGCCCGCGCGCTGCGGCACGGTGCGGCCGATGCCCCGACGCGGCTGCGCGGCAAGAACATTGCGCTGCTGTGCACCCACACCGACGGCGTGTTTGCGCGCCGCTTCGACGCGGCCGCCGCAGCGCTGGGCGCGCGCGTGGCGCACATCACGCCGGCGCCGAACTGGCTGCAGAGCGACATGCCGCTGAGCCCTGAAACCGCGCGCCTGCTCGAAAACCTCTACGACGCGGTGGACTGCGAGGAGCTGCCTGCCGGCTTCGCGCAGCGCTTGCAGGCGCAGTTGGGCGTGCCGGTGTTCGACGGCCTGGCGCGTGACGACCATCCGGTCTTCGCGCTCTTGCCGCGTGTCGCCGACCAAGACCAGACGCCGGACGATGACGATCGCCGCGCGCTGCTGCAGGCCACGCTGATGAGCAGCTTGTCGTGAGCGCCGCCGCGTTGCTCGACGATCCGGTCGAGGCTGCACGCTTCACGCGCTTCGAGGCCGAGGGGGCTTTGGCCGAATCGTCGCTGCAACTGTCGGGCCTGCACTGCGCGGCCTGTGCTGGGTTGATCGAAGCGGCGCTGATGGCGGTGCCCGGTGTCGTCGAAGCGCAGGTGCATCCCGCGGCCTCGCGCGCCACCGTGCGTTGGCAGCCTGCGCACACGCGTGCATCGGCGCTGGTGTCTGCCGTGCGAGCGGCCGGCTACGACGCGCTGCCCGACACCGCGGCGGCGGCGCGCACGCTGCGCCGTGCCGAGCAGCGCCAGTTGTTGTGGCGCCTGTTCGTGGCTGGCTTCTGCGCGATGCAGGTCATGATGCTGGCCACACCCGTCTATCTGGCCGATGCGGGCACGCTGGCGCCGGATCTGGAGCAACTGCTGCACCGCTCCGCATGGACGCTGACGCTGCCGGTGCTGCTGTTTTCGGCGACGCCGTTTTTCACCTCCGCATGGGCCGCACTGCGTTCGCGCCGCCTCGGCATGGACGTGCCGGTGGCGCTCGGCGTGGCGGTGGCCTTCGTCGCTTCGAGCGGCGCAGCGTTCGACCCCGGCGGCCTGTTCGGCCGCGAGGTCTATTTCGATTCGCTGACGATGTTCGTCAGCTTCCTGCTGGCCGGCCGCTGGCTCGAGTTGCGGGCCCGGCACCGCGCGGTCGATGCGATCGAACAACTCGCACTGGCCCCCGCCCGCGTGGCCTGGCGCCTGGACGCCGATGGCCAGGTCGAGGCCGTGAGTGCGCAGCGCCTGGTGCCCGGCGACCGCGTGCGCGTGCCGATGGGCGAGGCCTTCCCGGCCGACGGCGCGATCGAAGAAGGGCAGACGCGCGTCGATGAATCGCTGCTCAGCGGCGAGTCGCGGCCGGTGGACAA
>JANOEG010000143.1:0-15017 GCA_031413095.1 Burkholderiales bacterium
CCCTTGCGCCCGAAGACCGCTGTCTTGCCGGGCAGGATGCGCACGGCCGAGGCGGTCTGCACAACGGCCTGGCCCGGATCGGGCCGGGATTCAGCCGCGGAGTCTGCAACGGTTTCGGCCGGAGGCGAGGCGCTGCTGCAACTCAAGCAGGCCGGTGTGCGCCTGGCTTGCACCACCAACAAGGAGCTGCGCCACACCGAGCGCGTGCTCGCGGTGACGGGGCTCGACGGCTTCTTCGATCTGGTCATCGGCGGCGATTCGCTGGCCGAGAAAAAGCCGCACCGCTCGGTACTCGAGCATGTGATGCGCACATTGCAATGCAGCGCCGAACGCACCGCGCATGTCGGCGACTCGTCGATCGACGTGCAGGCCGCGCGCAACGCTGGCGTCGGCGCCTGGGTCGTGCCTTACGGCTACAACGGCGGCAAGCCGATCGAGACGGCCGAACCGGACCATGTCTTCCCAGGCTTGCTCGACGTGGCTCAGTACGCGCTTGCGCAGTGAGGTCGGCATGGCACGCCTGAAAGCACTGCTCTGGGACGTCGATGGCACGCTCGCCGAGACCGAGCGCGACGGCCACCGCGTCGCTTTCAATCGCGCCTTCGAAGCCTGCGGCGTGCCCTGGCGCTGGGACGAAGCGCACTACGGCGACTTGCTGCGCATCACCGGCGGCCGCGAGCGCCTGTTGTTCGACATGAACCAGCGCGCCGATGCACCGGCCCCCGCCGAGCGAGAAGCCATCGCGCGTGCCGTCCATGCCAAGAAGAACGTGTACTACGCCGAACTGGTGAACAGCACCGGCATCGCCCTGCGCGACGGTGTGTTGGCGCTGATGACACAGTGCCGCGAGCGCGAGGTGCGCATGGGCATCGCCACCACCACCAGCCGGACGAATGTCGACGCGCTGCTGCGGGTGCATCTGGGCGCCCGCTGGGCCGATGCGTTCTCGGTCATCGTCTGCGGCGAAGACGTGGAGCGCAAGAAGCCCGATCCCGAGGTCTATCTCCAGGCCTTGAAGGCCCTGGCCATTGGTCCGCTCGAAGCGGTGGCCATCGAAGATGCGCCGGGCGGTGTAGCGGCAGCACGCGCGGCCGACATTCCGGCGGTCGTGACGCGCAGCGCCTACTTTGCGCAGGCGCCGATCGAAGGCGCGGTGGCCGTCGGCCCGGGCCTGCACACGCGGCACGGCTGGCGGCCGGGCCTGCTGGCGGCAGCGGGCGATGCGCGCGGTGTCGATCTGGACGACATCGAAGGCTGGTGCGCGCAGATGGACAGCATCAGCGACCACCCCTGAATCCTCAGACCCCACGGAGCAACCTCAATGGCCCTCGTTTCCCTGCGTCAAGTCCTCGATCACGCGGCTGAACACGGCTACGGCGTGCCTGCGTTCAACGTCAACAACCTCGAGCAGATCCAGGCCATCATGGAGGCGGCGCAGGAGACGCAGTCGCCGGTGATCCTGCAAGCCTCGGCCGGCGCGCGCAAATACGCCGGTGAGCCCTACCTGCGCCACATGGTGCTGGCCGCTGTCGAATCGCACCCGGAGATCCCGATCGTGCTGCACCAGGATCATGGCGCGTCGCCCGCGGTTTGTCAGCAGTCGATCCGCTCCGGGTTCACCAGCGTGATGATGGACGGCTCGCTGATGGAAGACGCCAAGACGCCGGCGAGCTACGACTACAACGTCGCGGTCACGCACAAGGTCTGCGAGTTCTCGCATGCGATCGGCGTTTCGGTGGAAGGCGAGCTGGGCTGCCTGGGCTCGCTCGAAACCGGCGAAGCTGGTGAAGAAGACGGCGTCGGCGCCGCAGGCAAGTTGACGCACGACATGATGCTGACCGACCCGGAGCAGGCACGCGACTTCGTCGCCCGCACCCGCGTCGATGCGCTGGCCATCGCCATCGGCACCAGCCATGGCGCCTACAAGTTCACCCGCAAACCCACTGGCGACATCCTGGCCATCGAGCGCATTGCGCGCATCCACGCCGCGGTGCCGAACACGCACCTGGTGATGCACGGCTCATCGAGCGTGCCGCAGGAATGGCTGGCGATCATCCGCAACCACGGTGGCGACATCAAGGAGACCTACGGCGTGCCGGTCGAGGAGATCCAGCGTGGCATTCGCAGCGGCGTGCGCAAGATCAACATCGACACCGACATCCGCCTGGCGATGACCGGCGCCATGCGGCAGGTCTTCGCCGAGCAGCCGAGCGAGTTCGACCCGCGCAAGGCGATGCTGGCTGCCAAGAAGGCCGCCCGCGGTATCGTCAAGGCGCGCTTCGAAGCCTTCGGTTGTGCCGGCCACGCCGCACGTATGAAGCCGGTGTCGCTCGAGGCGATGGCCCCGCGTTACCACTGACGGCGATGGACTGACCGTGATGGGTGCATCATCGGTTGTGGCGCTTGCCGCAACAGAGACAACATGCCCAGGACCCTGCACCTTGCACCCCTAGTCTTGCTGGTCGCCAGCGCGGCTGCGGCCCAGCCGGCGGCCGAGCTGTTCAAGGGCGCCGATCTCACGCTCGGCGCGCAGCTCATCAAGGACAAGCAGTGCACCGAGTGCCACCGCAGCAAGTTCGGCGGCGACGGCTCGTCGGTGTTCCGACCGGCCGGGCGCATCAACACGCCGGGCTTTCTGCGCGGCATGGTCGAGCAGTGCAATACCGAGTTGAATCTCGGCCTCTTCCCCGAAGAAGTTTCAGCCATCGCCGCGGTCTTGAACCGCGATCACTACCGCTTCAAGTAGGCGGCGCTGAAATATCGGTGCTTGCGAATACAATCAGACTCATCGCAGCACTGGGGGTGGGGCATGGCCAAGCAGGGCATTGAAGACCAGGTGTTCGACTCGGTGGCCGAACTCTTCTCGGTGCTGTCGACGCCGATCCGGCTGAGGATCATCAGCGCGGTGTGCAACGGCGAAAAGAACGTTTCTGAACTCCTTGGCGAGATCGAAACGACGCAGCCAAACATGTCGCAACATCTCGCCATGCTCTACCGCAGCGGCGTCCTGGCCAAGCGCCGCGACGGCACCCAGATCTACTACCGCTTGCAAAGCGAGCGTGTCGCCACCTTGTGCCGCGCCGTCTGCACGCAGGTCGCGATCGAGCTTGAAAGCGAAGCGCACGTCGACCCGTCGGAGCGCCTGGTTCCGGCGACGCATCGCTAGAAAGTTGACAGCCCCTGGCTCGCTGCGCTCGCGCCCCCCGAGGGGATCACAGGCCGCTTGGCAGGGCCCTACGCTGGTCTGAGGTCAGGCCCAATCCTCCGTCGCCATCTTCAGGGCGAGCGCATACGCGCCGCTCTTGCCCCAGGCCTCAACCTCCTGCTCCAGCAGGTACAGCGTGCGCGGGTGCGTCGCGGCCCACTCCGCGCTGAACGAGATCCGGGCGCGGTCCTTGCCGTCGGCGCGCAGGCGCAGCGCCCGCGCATCGACGTTGGCGCGGGCGTGGCATTTGATGACGGCCACTCGCAGCGCCAGAACCTGGCGCGCGAAGCGCTTGTCGCCCAGCGGCGCTTCGAGTTTGCGCAGGCCACCGCGCTGGCCGAGCACGATGGCTGCGAGCTCGCGCTGCTCGGTTTGCGAGAACGCCGGCGCATCGAGATGGCCGACAAGGTAGGCGCTGTGGCGGTGGTGGTCATGGTGCGAGATCGCCAGGCCGATCTCATGCAGGTCGGCTGCCCAGCCGAGATCGCGTGCGCCCTCGTCGTCGTCGGCTACGAGGTCGCGGTACAGCGCCAGCGCGACACTGCGCACACGTGCCGCCTGTGCGGCGTCGGCGTCAAAGCGGCGTTGGATGTCGCGCACCGTTGCATCGCGTCGGTCGCCGCGCAGGGCCGATCCATCGCCCCGACGTTGGGCGGCGTGGCGCTCGTGCAGTTCGACGATGACGCCTTGGCGCAGCGCGCCCTTGGCCGGCACCAGGCGCTCGATGCCGAATTGCGCGGCAAATGTGTAGAGCAAGGCCAAGCCACCGGCAATCACCGGTTTGCGATCGCCCTTGAGGCCTGGCAGATCGAGTTTGTCGATATG
This sequence comes from Burkholderiales bacterium, assembly GCA_031413095.1. Lineage (GTDB taxonomy): Bacteria > Pseudomonadota > Gammaproteobacteria > Burkholderiales > Burkholderiaceae_C > CADEEN01. The sequence continues at coordinate 4,031 of JANOEG010000143.1, forward strand.
GCCTGCGGCCACGCAGCGCTCGATCAGTGCGCGCAGCCGCTCGGGTGTGACGACGCCGTCGGCATGGCCCATCGCCACCAGCAGATGTGACACCGCGCCGGCCGTGCCCGACGAGCCCAGCGCTTCTTCCCAGTTCGACGGCGCAAACGGCTGCAGCGCTTCTTCGAGCTCAGCCCCTGCGGCCACCTGCGCCGCGCGAAACGCCTCGGCCGTGAGCTTGCCATCGGCAAAGTGGCGCATCGACAGACTGACGCTGCCGACGGCAAACGACTCGGCCTTGATCGGATCGTCGCCGCGGCCGAGGATCATTTCCGTCGATCGCCCTCCGATGTCGATCACCAGGCGCGTGCGTTGGCTCGGCTGCAGGTGGGCGACGCCGGCATAGATCAGGCGCGCCTCTTCCCGGCCTGAGATGACCTCTACCGGAAAGCCGAGCGCGGCCTGTGCGCGCAACAGGAAGGCATCGCGGTTGCGCGCCTCGCGAAGCGTCTGCGTGGCCACCGCGCGCACCTGCGCGGGTGCGAAACCTTGCAACCGGGTGGCGAAGCGGCGCAGTGTGGTCAGGCCGCGCTCGGTGGCTTCTTCACCGAGCTGGCCGTTGGCGTCCAGGCCGGCGCCCAGGCGCACGGTTTCCTTGATGTAGTCGATGCGCTCGTAGCGGCCGCGCACCAGGCGTGCGATCTCGACACGAAAGCTGTTCGAACCCATGTCGATGGCCGCCAGGGGCGCGTCGGTTGCGGGCACGGGAGCGTTGGCCATGCGTCATTGTGCTTGCCTTCTAGAATCTGCGGCCCTGCGCGAACAACGATCACTGGAGTTGCACATGACGTTCGAAGCCGAACTCGACAGCCTGGCGCCATCGCGCGCCTTCAGCCGACGCGATTTCGCGCGCACGAGCGTCGGCGCCGGCTTTGCGGCGGCGGTGCTGCCGATCGAAGCGCAGACGCAGATCAAGACCGACAGCGCCGGCCTGACGGTGGGAGAGGTCACGATCGCCGTCGGCGACTTCAAGCTGCCGGCGTACCGTGCCATGCCGGCTGGCAAGGTCAATCTGCCTGTCGTGCTGGTGGTGAGCGAAATCTTCGGCGTGCACGAATACATTGCCGACGTGGCGCGGCGCTTTGCCCGGAAGGGCTATCTGGCCATCGCGCCCGAGATGTTCGTGCGCCAGGGCGATGCCGGCAGCTACGGCGAGATCGCCAAGTTGATGAGCGAGGTCGTCAGCAAGGTGCCCGACGCGCAGGCGATGGCCGACCTCGACGCCTGTGTGGCCTGGGCCAAATCCAACGGCGGCGATGCGAGCCGCCTGGCCGTGACCGGCTTTTGCTGGGGTGGCCGCATCACCTGGCTGTACTGCGCTCACAACCCCGGCGTGAAGGCCGGCGTGGCCTGGTACGGGCGGCTGGTGGGGCAGGGCAATGAGCTCCAACCGGCGCATCCAGTCGATGTGGCTGGCCGTCTCCACGCGCCGGTGCTCGGGCTGTATGGCGAGAAGGACACGGGCATTCCGCTCGATACTGTGGACAAGATGAAGACTGCGTTGTCGGCAGGCAATGCGAACGCGAAGAAGAGCGAGTTCGTCATCTACCCCGACGCACCGCACGCCTTCCACGCCGACTACCGGCCGAGTTATCAGAAGGCTGCGGCGGACGACGGCTGGAAGCGCTGCCTTGCCTGGCTCAAGGCGAATAGCGTGACATGACGACCCCTCACTCGCTGCGCTCGCGCTGCCCCCGGCACCGTGAGGGGCCACGTCGTGGCCCTTGGAGGCTCGGGCCGACGCTTGGGAGCGGCCCGGCGCTGGCCCGAGCAACGTGACGCTGACGTACATCATCCTGGCCACGCTCGCCGGTGGCTTGCTGTCGGTGCTGGCCGCTGCGAGTTTGACGGTGCACTTGCTCGGACGCATCGTCAAGAGCCTGGTCAGCCTGTCGGTCGGTGTGCTGCTGGGCACCGCGCTGCTGCACATCCTGCCGGAGGCCTTTGAGAGCGAGGCGGGTGCGCAAGCGCTTTTCGCCACGCTGCTCGGCGGCCTGATGTTTTTCTTTCTGCTCGAAAAGGCCGAGCTGTACCGGCACGGTCACCACCATGAAGGCGACGACCCGCACCACCACCATCACCACGGCTTTGATGCGGAGCAGGCCGGCCGCGGCGGCTGGAGCGTGCTGATCGGCGACAGCATCCACAACTTCTGCGACGGCGTCATCATCGCCGCGGCCTTTCTCACCGACGTGCGATTGGGCGTCGTGACGTCGCTGGCCATCATCGCGCACGAGATCCCACAGGAAGTCGGCGACTACATCGTCCTGCTCAATGCCGGCCTGTCGCGCAAGCGCGCGCTGGTCTACAACGCGTTGTCGGGTCTGTCAGCGGTGGTGGGCGGCGTCGTCGGCTACTTTGTCGTCGGGCCCTGGGAAGCACTGTTTCCGTACCTGCTGGTCGTAGCGTCAAGCAGCTTCATCTATGTGGCGGTGGCGGACCTGCTGCCGCAACTGCAGCGCCGCTTGCCGATGAAGGAAACGCTGGCGCAGATCGGCTGGATCGTTGCCGGCCTCGCGGTTGTTCTCGTGGCCCGCCAGTTCCTGCACTAGAACTGACGGCCCCTGGCTCGCTGCGCTCGCGTCCCCCGAGGGGAGCGCTGGCCGCTTGGGAGCGGCCCGGCGCTGGCCAGCATCATTTGACGATCAGCACCGGCAGCGTGCTGTGGATCAGCACGCGCTGCGTCTCGCTGCCGAGCAGCAGCGCCCCACGCCGCGCCGGCCATGCGAGGCCATCACGATCAGGTCGCACTGTTGGGTCTTGGCGTGGTCGAGGATCGCTTCCCACGGGTGCAAGGCTTCCACGGTGTGACCACTGCACGCGACGCCTGCAACCTTGGCGGCATCGACCACTGCCTTGACGCGGCCGGCGGCGATGCGCTCCTGCGCGTCGTAGAACTCCTGCGGCGGCACCGGCTGCATTTCGGAAATGGCGCTGTAGGGGAAAGGCTCCTTGACGCTGACCACGAACATCTGGCCCGAACCGGCCTGGGCCAGGTCGATCGCGGTGTTGATCGCCTTGGTGGTGATGTCGGAACCGTCGGTGGGGACGAGGATGCGCTTGAACATGGTGCAGGCCTCCGTGTGGATGCAGACGACTGTGCACCCCGAAGCGTAGGCGCTGCTTGCGCCACGTCAACCTTTTGTTGAGCCTTCGCTATCCCTTCGCCTGGGGCCTCGCCGGGTCACTCGACCACTCGCTCCAGGATCCTGGATAGAGCGTGCCCAGCCCGAGTCCAGCGTGCGCCACCGCCAGCAGGTTGTGACACGCAGTGACGCCGGAGCCGCAGTAGTGCACCGGGTCGCCTGAAGCGATGAGCGGGTGCCACTCGCTGCGCAACGCGGCAGCGTTCTTGAAGCCGCCGTCTGCCGCCAAGTTGTCTTTGAAGAAGCGGTTGCGTGCGCCGGGGATGTGACCAGGTGCGCGGTCCAGCGGCTCCACGTCGCCGCGAAAGCGCTCGCCCGCGCGGGCATCGATCAGGTTCAAGCGGCCCATGCCGGCGCGCACGGCGGCGGCGTCTGCCGTGGACAGTGCCGGCGCATGAAACGGGTAGGGCGTGATGCCCGGCTGCGGCGCATGCGCATGCGACTCCAGCGTGCCGCCGGCCGCGCGCCATGCGGCGATGCCACCGTCGAGCACGGCCACATCCTCATGCCCGAGCCAGCACAGCAGCCACCAAGCACGTGCCGCATACGGACCGCCCTGCGCGTCGTACGCCACCACCGGCGTCGCCGGGCCGATGCCGCAGCGGCCCAGCGTCGCTGCAAACGCCGCGCGATCGGGCAAGGGATGTCGCCCGTGAAAGACCCCGTCGCTGTCCTGCTTGGGGCCGGACAAGTCATTGTCGAGATGCAGGTAGTGCGCGCCCGGCAGACGTGCGCCTTGCCACGCGCGATGACCGGCGTCTGTGTCGGCAAGGTCGAAGCTGCAATCGAGCAGCACCGGCGGGTGTGCGCTCTTCAGTTGATTCATCAGCTCGGCAGCGGAGATCAGTGTCTTCATGACGATCAACTTTCGTTGGGGGGTGGAGTGCTGGGCTGCTGCCGATGCGTGCGCAGCAGCGTCGCATACAGGCCGGCACCGACGATCAACACCATGCCGGCGACCGCCGACCACGCCAGCGCATCGTCGAACAGGACGACGCCGAAGACCACGGAGAACACGATGCCCAGATACTGCAGGCTGGCGTTCGTTAGCGTGCGGCCGATACGGTAGGCGCGCGTCATCATCATCTGCGCAACGGTGGCCAGCAGGCCGATGGCCAGCAGCAACCCGAGGCCGTGCAACGTGTGCGCGCTGGCGCCGAGGATCAACATCCACAGCGCGCCGACAGCCAGACCGCCGATCGAGAAGTAGAAGACGATCCGCTCCTCCGGCTCGCCGGCGCGGCCGAGCGCCGTGACTTGCAGGTAGGCCAGCGCAGCGCCCATGCCGGACAGCAAGCCGCTCAGGCCGTGCCACAACTGCTGCTGATCGACGCTGGGCCGCAGCACGAGTGCGACGCCGGCAAAGCCGAGCAGCACCGCGGCCACCAACCGGCCATCGACCTTGGCCGCGCCCACCAACACACCGCCACCGATCAGGAAAAGGGCCATCCACACCGAAGACATGTAGTTGAGCGTCATTGCGGTGGCCAGCGGCAAACCGCCGATGGCGTAGAACCACAGCATCAGCGACAACACACCACTCGCGCTGCGCCAGAAATGCATCGAGGGCACCGTCGTCGCCAACGACACCTTGCGAAAGCGAGTCAAGCCGAAGATGAACAGCGCGCCGACCAGCGAACGGTAGAACACCATCTCGCCCGCGCTGTACTGCACGGAGGCGAACTTGACGCAGACGCCCATGACTGCAAAGAGCAGCGAGGCGCAGATCATGAGCAGCGGCGCGGGCATGCGCGCCGCTACATGCCTGCGTAGTTGGGTCCGCCACCGCCTTCAGGCGTGACCCAGATGATGTTCTGAGTCGGGTCCTTGATGTCGCAGGTCTTGCAGTGCACGCAGTTCTGCGCATTGATCTGCAAGCGGTCGCTGCCGTCCTCGTTCTTCACGTACTCATAGACACCCGCCGGGCAATAGCGCGCTTCGGGGCCGGCGTAGCGGGCGAGGTTGATGCCCACCGGAACCTTGGCATCGACCAAGGTGAGGTGCGCCGGCTGGTTTTCTTCGTGATTGGTGTTGCTGATGAAGACCGAGCTCAGCTTGTCGAAGGTCAGCACGCCGTCGGGCTTCGGATAGTCGATTCGTGCGCACTCGGCTGCAGGCTTCAGGCGCACATGATCGGGCTGCGTGCGGTGGATCGTCCAAGGCGGGCTCTTGAAACCGAGTTTGGGCAGCAGCCAGTGTTCGATGCCGGTCATCAACATGCCGACCCAGTTGCCCTTCTTGAACCACTGCTTGAAATTGCGCGCCTGGTTCAACTCGTCGAACAGCCAGCTCTTCTCGAAGGCCTCGGGGTAGGACTTCAGTTCATCGTGGCGGCGGTCGTTGTTGAACACCGCTTCCCAGATCGCTTCGGCGCAGAGCATGCCGCTCTTGATCGCCGCATGGCTGCCCTTGATGCGCGCGGCGTTGAGCGTGCCGGCATCACAACCGACAAGTGCGCCGCCGGGGAAGACGAGCTTGGGCAGCGACAGCAGGCCACCGGCGGTGATGGCGCGTGCACCGTAGCCGATGCGTTTGCCGCCCTCGATGTGGGCCCGCACCGCAGGGTGTGTTTTCCAGCGCTGCATTTCTTCAAACGGACTCAGCCACGTGTTTTGGTAGTCGAGGCCGGTGACGAAGCCCAGCGTGACCTGGTTGCCGTCGAGGTGGTAGACAAAGCCGCCGCCGTAAGTGTCGTTGTCCATCGGCCAGCCGGCGGTGTGCACGACGAGGCCGGGCTTGGCTTTGTCGGCAGGCACTTCCCACAACTCCTTGATGCCGATGGCGTAGCTCTGCGGATCGCGCCCGCCGTCGAGGCGGTGGCGGTTGATGACCTGTTTGCCGAGATGGCCGCGCGCACCTTCGGCAAAGATCGTGTAGCGGCCGCGCAGCTCCATGCCAAGCTGGAAGGCATCGTGTGGCTGGCCGTCCTTGCCGAGGCCGACGTTGCCGGTGGCCACGCCGAGCACGGTGCCGTTGTCGGAGAAAAGCACTTCGGCGGCAGCAAAGCCGGGGAAGATTTCGACGCCGAGTTTTTCGGCCTGCTCGCCCAGCCATTTCGTGACCGCGCCCAGGCTGATGACGTAGTTGCCGCCGTTGTGCAGGCAATCGGGGATCAGCCAGTTCGGCGTGCGCTTGGCGTCGTGTTCGGTCAGGAACAGCACTTCATCGCTGGCCACGCGCTGCTTCAGCGGCGCACCGATACCCTTCCAGTCGGGAAAGAGTTCGGTGATCGCGCGTGGGTCCATCACCGCACCCGACAGGATGTGCGCGCCGGGCTCGCTGCCTTTTTCCAGCACGACGACGGAAATCTCCTTGCCGTCGAGTTGTGCCAGTTGCTTGCACCGGATCGCGCAAGCCAGGCCGGCGGGGCCGCCGCCGACGATGACCACGTCGTACTCCATGGCTTCGCGCGGGCCGTACTTCTCGATCAGTTCTTTCGGATTCATGCCAACGATTCTAGGATGCCGTGCTATCGTGATTTTCAGTTTTGCACAGGAGAGACCTGATGGCCTACAGCATCGATTTGTCAGGGCGCGTGGCGCTGGTCACCGGCGCGTCGAGCGGCCTGGGCGAGCAGTTCGCCAGGGCACTGTCCGCGGCCGGCGCTGGCGTGGTGCTGGCGGCGCGTCGTGTCGAGCGCCTGAAGACGCTGCGTGCGGAACTCGAAGCGGCAGACGGCGACGCGCATGTCGTCGGCCTGGACGTGACCAGCATCGACAGCATCCGCGCGGCCGTGGCGCACGCGGAGACCGAGATGGGGCCGATCGACATCCTGATCAACAACGCTGGCGTCGGCACCACGCAGCATCTGACCGACGTCACGCCGGCGGACTACGACTTCATGATGAACACGAATGCGCGTGGCGCCTTCTTCGTTGCACAGGAAGTGGCCAAGCGCATGATCGCGCGCGCCAAGGGCACGGCGCCCGGCACGTACACAGGCGGGCGCATCGTCAACATCGCCTCGGTCGCCGGCCTGCGCGTCGGCAGCCGCATCGGCGTCTATTGCATGAGCAAGGCGGCGGTGGTGCACATGACGCGGTCGATGGCGCTCGAGTGGGGCCGCTTCGACATCAATGTCAACGCGATCTGCCCCGGCTACATCGACACGGAGATCAATCACCACCAGTGGGCCGGTGAAGCGGGGCAGAAGCTGATCCAGCAGTTGCCGCGCAAGCGCGTCGGCAAGCCGGAAGACCTCGACACCACGCTGCTGATGCTGTGCGCCAACCAAAGCCACTTCGTCAACGGCGCGGTGATTGCGGCCGATGACGGCTACGGAGTCTGAGCGCTTGCGAACCTTGTCCGCCATCGAGACTCGTGTGCTCGGCGTTTTGATCGAGAAACAGGCCACGGTGCCCGACACCTACCCACTGTCGCTGAACGCGCTGGTCGCGGGTTGCAATCAGAAGACTGCGCGCGACCCCGTGATGAGCGCATCCGATGTGGATGTGCTGACAGCGATCGAGGGTCTGAAGTCGCTCAGCCTTGTTTTCGAGGGCAGCGGCAGCCGTGTCGTCAAGTTCGAACATAACGCAGGTCGCGTGCTGGGTGTGCCGAGCCAGTCGGTGGCGTTGCTGGCCACGTTGATGCTGCGCGGGCCGCAGACGGCGGCCGAGTTGCGGTTGAACTGCGAGCGGCTGCATCGCTTTGCGGACATCTCGTCGGTGGAGGGATTCCTCGATGAGTTGGCGGCCAAGGAGCCGCCGCGTGTGGCCCGGCTCGCCCGCGCGCCGGGGTCTCGCGAATCGCGCTGGGCGCATTTGCTGTGCGGAGACGTGCCGCAAGCACAACAGGCTCGTCCCGTGGATGACGTGTCCGCAACGCCAACTCAATGGGAGTTTCTAGAAGCGCGAGTGGCTGCGCTCGAAGTGCAGGTGGCAGCGCTGCTGGGCAGCGCCAGCAACGCGTCAGGTCGCGCCGAGTGACGGTGGATCGATCACGCTGTCGAGCCACGACCAGCGCGAAGGGCTGACGTGGCGTGAGGGCCGCGCTTGCGGCAGCGAGCGCAGGAACGTCGCAAAGTACTCCATCAGGCTGCCGCCAATGCGCGGGTTGATCTCGAGCAACTGCAACCGTCCAGCAGCCATCTTGAAGTTGGCGCAGCCCATGCCGTTGTAGCCAATGGCGCGCAGCATCGCCGTCAGCGTCTCGGTGTCGGGGCAGGTGCCGAGGGTGCGAATCGCCGGTGCTTGCGACGCCGAGCCCTTGATGTACAGCGGTGCGTCGTGGTGGTAGGCCACGGTCAGCTCGCGTTCGAGGCGGCCCTCTTTCATCAGGAAGTGCGTTGCGTATTCGACTTCGCCGCGAACTGCCGCTTGCCGGAACAGGCCCGGTCGATCGAGGGCGGAGCCCAGGCGCAAGATGGCCGCGTAGTCCGGCACGAGCAGACAGTCATCGCTGTTTTCGCCGCGAGCGGGCTTGCAGATGAACGGCGGTGCAAGGTCGTCGCCCATCGGCGGCACATGGGCGCCAAAGCCAGCGGCGATCAACGCCTCGTTCAAGCGCGGTTTGTCGTCGCACAGGATGGTGCAGGTCTCGTCCGGCAGTGGCACCGCATGAGCGCGGATGTGTTGGGGCTGACTGCGCACAAAGTGCGCATCGGCCAGAGTCAGCGGCACGATCAGATCGAAGCGCGACAGATCGGCCTGCGCCATGGGCGCAAAGTGCAGCTTGTGGGTCAGCCCGGCGAAGCCCTTGAGCGTGGCCGGCTGCCAATCATCGCGCTGAGAAAACAGCAGGCTCAACGGTCGCGGGCTGGCGACGGTGGCCAGAGGACGCTCTCGCTGCGCATACCAGGTGCGCGTATAAAGACTGAGCAGTTTGAGCTGAAAGCGGCGCACAGGGGTCATGGGATCCTCAACCTGCAAGAAATCGTATCTGCAGTGCAGACGCGCTCGCGGTACAAATGCGCTCCTGCACATGCAGCGTGCGCTCGTTACATTGCAGCCATGAGATTCGAGATTCCAGAGCAGAAAAAACTCACGCACCAGATGGTGATCCCGATCCGTTGGGGTGACATGGATGCGATGGGCCATGTCAACAACACGATCTACTTCCGCTACTTCGAGATCACGCGCCTGGAGTGGCTGTTCAAGGTCGGCGGCCCGCCGGACCCGACTGGTTTTGGGCCCGTGATCGTCAACGCGTTCTGCAACTTCATCCGCCAACTCGAGTTCCCGGGCGATGTGCTGGCCAAGCACTACGTCGCCAACCCGGGGCGTTCGAGCTTCGACACCTACATCACGCTCGAGCGAATCGACAACCCGGGCGTGATCTACGCCGAGGGTGGCAGCAAGACCGTGTGGACCGATTTCAAGGCGCAGAAGTCAGCGCCGATGCCGGAATGGTTGCGGGCGCTGGTGAGCTGACCGCTCAGAGGTGCTTGCGGTACAGGCCCTGGTGCGCGTCGGAGTACTCGGCCAGCGGGCCGTGGTGCACGGTGTCGGTTGCCAGACGTGCCGCGCTGCCAAAGTAGGCCAGCACTTGCAACGACTCGCCGCCACCGACCGACCGCACGGCGAGCTCGCGCGGTGTGTACCAACCGGCGTCGTTGATCCTCTCGAGCACGTTCATGGCGGCGAGGGCTTCGTCGTCGACCTCAAACACTTGACCGGTCACGCGATGACCGCGACCAGGCTCATGGACCAGCCACGGCAGGCCGAACTCGCCGATCACGTAGCGCGGAAACGCTTGCTCGGTGACGAACTCGCCGGGCAGGCGTGTGCCGCGGTTGACGTGGAAGTTGCGAAAGCCTTCTTTCAGCGTGCCATAGACGAAGACGCGATGCAGCAGTGCCACCGTCAACGTGCTTTCGTGAGCTGGTTGGCACCGTCGCTGCGGCCGCGCATGCGATCGGCGACCGCTGCGCCAAGATCGATCACGGCCAGCGCGTAGTAGCTCGACCAGTTGTAGCGCGTGACCGCCCAGAAGTTGCGTGTGCCCGCGACGTGGGTCGGCGCCGCAGCGTCGCCGTTGTGCAGTTCCACCAGCGCCAGCGGCCCTTCGTGAGCACGGCCTGCAGCCGGCAGCGTGGCGCCGCGCTCGGTGAACTCCTCGGCCGAGAACAGCGGCAGGATGTCGGGGCCGAGCAGCAGCGCGCGGTCGGCGGTGTTGTCGGGCGCGCGCACGTCGAAGTGCGTCGGCGCGCCGCGCTCCCAGCCGAAGTAGTTGAGGTAGCGGGCGACACTGCCGATCGCGTCGGCGGAGCTGCCGGCCAGGTTGACATGGCCGTCGCCGTCGAAGTCCACCGCCCAGGTGTTCAAGCTGCTCGGCATGAACTGGGGCAGGCCCATCGCGCCGGCGAACGAGCCCTGCACCTGCGCCGGATCGCAGCGCTCGCGCGCGCACCAGAGCAGGAACTGTTCGAGCTCGCTGCGGAAGAACGGCGTGCGGTCGCGGCGGCCGGTGGGGAAATCGAAACTCAGCGTGGCCAGCGCATCGATGACGCGGAAGTTGCCGGTGAGGCGCCCGTAGTAGGTCTCGACGCCGATGACGCCGACGATGACTTGCGCCGGCACGCCCCAGCGTTCTTCGGCACGCTGCAACCACGGCTCGTTGGCACGCCAGAACGCCACGCCGGCGGCGATACGCTCGCGCTCGACGAAGCGAGCGCGGTAGGCGGCCCAGTTCTTCACCGTGGCTTTGCCGTTGACCGCCGGCGGCGGCATGATGAGCTTTTGCACCGTACCGACGAAGCGCGAGCGCTGCAATTGCTCGCGCACCCAGGCAGCGTCGAGTTCGCTGTGGCGCGCGGCGAGATCGTCGGCAAAGCGCATCACGTCCTGACGTGTGCCGTAGGC
>JANOEG010000144.1:0-2739 GCA_031413095.1 Burkholderiales bacterium
ATCGCCGCCGCGCGCAGCGGCTGGCGGTACTGCTCGGCCCAGGCCTGCCGGTCCAGGTGGTCGGCAGCGGTGGGGGCGAGGGTCATCGACGCGATCCTAGACGGCCCACACCGCGCGCGAAGGCCGGCCCTTCGATTCAGCGAAAGTCTGCGCTGCGAACCAGGGTCTGGCTGCCGTTCCACGACGGGAAGAGGGTGCTGGCGCTGCCGTCGGGATGGACGGCTAGGCGCAGCGCGCTTTCGCCTTCGACGTGGATACTGCCGAGTTGACCGAGCATGTTGAGACCCCGCCACGCGTTCAACCCTGCGTGAAATCGAATCGCGGCAGGTCTCACGCCGTAGCCTGGTTGATCGATGCCGAACAGCACGGTCAGGTTGCCGGCCGCGTCGCGCGCAGCATGCAGGCCGGCGCGCAACGAGTTGTCCACGGAGGTGTTGAGAAACGTCTGCGCATCGCCGCAGCCGCCCTGTGTGCAGGGCCAGAGCGACAGGAAGCGGCCGTTGTTGTGCGCCGAAACGATGCTGAAGTCATTGGCTGTGCCGAACACCGCGACCGGCTCGACGATGGGCACCAGACCCGGGTTGTAGTTGGCGGCATATGCGGCCTGGCCCTGCCAGCCGGGCGTGTCGCCGCCGAACTGGTACTGGCGCACGAAGACGCGCGTGGCATCGGAGCGGAACAGCACCACCGCGCGGCCGAGGGCATTCATCACCACGCTGGAGGCCGTGGCGGGCGCCGGGGCGAGGTCAGAGATCGCCGTCGCGGCAGCCGCCGACCAGGCGCTGCTGGCAGCGCTGCGCACATTGGCGTAGGCCACGGGCGCCACATCGTCGGTGCTGAAGGTGATGATGACGTTGCCGGCGCCGTCGGAGGCGATCGCCGGCGGCAGCAGACTGACATCCAGGCTCTCGATCGCTTCCTCGGCCAGCCACTGGCCCGAGGTCTGGGGCGCATCGAGCACGAAGCGCCGCGCGGCCATGTCATAGCCTTCGATGGTGTAGGGGTTCGGCACCTGGCGCCAGACGATTTCGAAGATGCCGCTACCGACATAGGCCAGGGCCGGCGAGGTCGCCGCGAGGGCGCCATCGGCCGAGACAACGCCCAAAGCGCTCCAGGCGCCACCGTTGCCGTCGGGCACGAACAGCGCGGCCTTGATCACGCCACCGAAGGACTCGCCGGTGATGCCTTCGCGCCACGTGGCCAGCATGCGCCCGCTGGGCCCGGCGGCGAGCTTGACGCCTTGCACGCTGACATTGGCCGGCAGGTCGGCATCGCTCACCCAGCCGGTCTGCTGCGGGCTCGCGGTGCCGCTCAATTTGCGCGAGTAGCGCAGGGCCAAGGCCCCGTTGGAGCGCAGCTCGCCGAACAGCAGGTGGGTGTGGCCCAGGCTGTCGATGGCCACGGCCAGGCTGTCATTGGCCGTGGGCTCGTCGTCGGCCGGCGCGTTGTTGCGCGGCACGGCGAGGCTTGACCATTGGCGCTCGGTGACGGCGAGGCTGCTGTTGGCGCCGACGGTCGTGCCGGCACTGTTGCTGACCGCGACGCTGAAGACTTTGCCATCGTCCTGCAGGCTGGCCGCCGGCGTCGTGTAGCCGGACTCAGTGGCTCCGGAGATGGCGACCGGGCTTTCGCCGCTGCGCCATTGGTAGCCGAGGGTGCCACCATTGGCTTCGGCGGACACGGAGAGCAGCGCGGTGGCGCCTTCGGCCACGGTCACGCTGTTGGGTGATTGCGCCGTGATCATCGGCGCCGTGACGACGGTTGGAGGCAGGGCAGTGGGTGCGTCGCTGCCGCCACAGGCGCCCAGGGTGACGCAGGCCACGGCCAACGTCAGGACATTGAGGCGCTGGGTCGGATCAATCGTTCGATTCATGGTGCAGGCTCCAGGAGGTTGAAGGTGGGCCTGGCGAGTGTGCGAACCACGTCGGTCGGCGACACCGGCCGAACGGACGGTGCATTCGGCGCATGTTGCCGTGGGCGTGACAAGCTGCGTTGCGCGATACCGTCCTTTCGGACGGTTCGGCGCGCGCTGTCGCCGCTACGATGCGGCTCGATGCTGCTGCAACCCGCCGCGCGCTACGCGCTGATCGTCGATGACCATCCCCTGGTGCGCGACGGCCTGATCGGCACGCTCGAACGCGCCGGCCTGCGCCTGCATTGCGACGGCGCGGCCGACTTGGCGCACGCCCGCCGCGCGCTCGCTGGCTCTGCGCGCTATGACCTGCTGCTGGTCGATCAACGCCTGCCGGACGGTGAGGGCATGAGCTTGCTGGCCGAGGCGCGCGCCACGCAGCCGCGTGCGGCCGGTGTGCTGCTGTCCGGCGTCGATGATGCTGGGCTGGCTTCACGCGCGCGCCAGGTCGGCGCCGCGGCCTTCCTGCCCAAGTCGCTCGAGCCGGCGCAAATGGTGGCGGCCGTCGAGCGTGTGCTGGCCGGCGGCACCTGGTTTCCCGAGCGGGTGCGCGGCGCGGCGCCGGCATTCACCGAGCGCCAGGTCGAGGTTCTGCAATGCGCCAGCAACGGCCTGTCGAACAAGGCCATCGCGCGCGAGCTGGGCGTCACCGAACGCACGGTGAAGGACCATCTGACCGTGGTCTACCTGCGCCTGGGAGCCTGCAACCGCGCCGAGGCGGTGGCGCGGGCGAGTGCGATGGGGCTGGTGCACGTCCAGGCTTAGGGCGACGCAGCGGCCGGCTGCGCCGACAATGCGGCCATGTTCGAAAACTTCGACAGCCGCGA
>JANOEG010000145.1:0-9586 GCA_031413095.1 Burkholderiales bacterium
CTACCGCGGCTCGCTGTCGCCGGACTTCTACGGCTGGGTGTTCCCGCATGGCGACACGCTGTCCATAGGCACCGGCAGCGCCGACAAGGGTTTTTCGCTGCGCCATGCCACCGCCGCGCTGCGACAGGAATGCGGCATGGCAGACGCGCAGACCGTGCGCCGCGAAGGCGCGCCGCTGCCGATGAAGCCGCTGCCGCGCTGGGACAACGGCCGCGATGTCGTGCTCGTTGGTGATGCGGCAGGTGTTGTTGCGCCGGCCAGCGGCGAAGGCATCTACTACGCCATGGCCAGCGCGCGCATGGCCGCGCAGGCTGCGGAGAAGTTCCTGGCCACCGGAAATGCGAAGCACCTTGCGCAAGCGCGCAAGCAGTTCATGAAGGAGCATGGCCGCGTCTTCTGGGTGCTGGGCATCATGCAGCGCTTCTGGTACTCGAGCGACAAGCGCCGCGAGCGCTTCGTCGACATCTGCCGCGACAAGGATGTGCAGCAGCTCACCTTCGACTCGTACATGCACAAGCGCCTGGTGCGCAAGCGACCGATGGCGCATGTGCGCATCTTCTTCAAGGACATGGCACACCTGCTGGGTATTGCCAAAGTCGCCTGAGTCGGTGTTCGATGCAGTACAGCCACCGGCTTCGATGCGGCCTCCGGTTTGGCACAGCCCGTGTCACGGCCATCGCCGTGGTGGGCGTGGCCGCATCGGCTGTAGCCACGGATGGATGACATGGCCGAACTCTTCGGCAGCGGCCATGCGATCGACATCGTGATCGCTTTGCTGGCGCTCGAGGGCTTGGTGCTCTGGGTCGTGATGCGCCGCGGACACGTGCTGCCGCTGCCGACCTTGCTGGCGGGCCTCGGCCTGCTGATCGCATGGCGCTTCGCACACAGCGGCGCCGGCTGGTTCTGGATTGCGTTGCCGCTGTCTGTGGCCGGATTCGCTCATGGATGGGATTTATGGCAACGCTGGCCTCTAAGACCAAAGCGCTAGGCGCTCCGCAGACGGCGGACTTGCAGGTGCTCGCGGCGTGGGCGCCGGAGCTGGCCGACACGTTCGTGGCGCTGGCCTGCGATATCGCGCTGGTCATCGACGCTGACGGCCGCATCGCCAAGCTGGCCCAGCACGAAACCAACCCGATCGCGCCGCCTTCGTGGATTGGGCGCGACTGGGTGCAGACTGCCAGCCCCGACTCGCGCGCGAAGATCGAACAGATGCTCGCCGATGTGGCCGCCACCGGCCAGGCCCGGCGGCGTGAAGTCAACCACCCGGACGCACTCGGCGGACCCACCCCGGTGGCCTACAGCGCGGCGCGCTTGGGAGACACCGGCCCCATGCTCGCCGTCGGCCATGATCTGCGCGCGCAGGCAGCGCTGCAGCAGCGATTCGTTGCCGCGCAGGAAGCGCTCGAGCGCAGCTACTGGAACGCCCAGCCGCGTGTTCCCGGGCGTACCGAGGCCCCAGCGCTGATGACTCGCGATGAAAAAGACAGTCTCGGCCTGGGCAAAGACTTCGCTGTTCTCGACGACGCCGAGCTCGCGGACCACGAGCTGACACGAGCCCTCGGCCGGCTGGTCGATCGCATCGGGCAAGACGAGTTGCCCGGTTTGCTGCGCGACGCGCGACGCTTGGCCGAACGTCACTTCCTTGCCCGCGCATTGAAACGAGCCGGCAGCAAGGAAGCGCTGAAGAAGTCGCTCGGCGTCAACCGCCGAGGAACATCACGCAAGAAGAAAAGCTAGGCGATCACCGAGATCAATGACTTGCGTCTCCTGCCCAGCGAACGCCGCGGAGCGGGCTTTGCCCGGCCGCCGGCGTTGCCCCCTCGAGGGGGAGCGGCGTCAGCCGCTACGGCGGTGGGCCCTCAACCGGGCTTCTTCGCCCAGGCACTGCACCAGCCGTTGGCCGCCACTTGCTTGCCAGCGAACAGCGAGCAAGGCCCTGCCTTGTCAGCCGCTTTGCCCGTGTAGAGCAGGCAGCCGCTGCACTTCTGGTCATTGGTGTGTTTGGTGTATTTCTTCGCATCGACCTTGGTCGTGTCGGCCGCGTAGCCGAGCGCGCTGGCCTGCGCGTCTTTCTCGTCGACCATCGGCGCGCCTTGCGCGTGCACCCCGAGCGCGACGACGGCGGTACCGCCGGCCATCACCTGGGCAATGAAAATCCGACGCGATGTCGAGGACGTGTTTGAACCACTCATGAACCGTCTCCTGTCTGTTGATGGGAACTGGGGACAACGCAGCCCAGTCAACAAGCGATGACATACTGACTGCGCTGATTTTCGAAGCGCAGCAATCTTCTCACACAGCTCTCCTTGCCCACCTTTCCTCCCGACCACCCACAACGCATCGCGCTGGCCGACGAGGTGCATGCGCGCCCGCCCGAACTGCTGTCCACGCCGGCGCGCGTGACCTACGTCGCGGTGCTCATCGACAGCGAGGCGCGCGAGCAGGAGTTGCGGCATCTGCAATCGCTGTGCGCGCGTTACGACGTGGCTGGCCCGTCGCTGGAGGCCACGCACTTTCGCACCCGGCTCGGCGCTGCGCCGGGCGCGCTGCGCGTGAAGTGGGAGCGCCACGGCGAGTTCTCGGGCTACACCTTCAGTGTCGAAGATCTGGCCGACGTGCCCTTCGACGCACCTGCGGCACAGCAACTGCCGGCCGGCTGGTTGGCTGCCGTGCCCGGCCGCACGGTGGCGGCGGTGCATGCCGAAGTGACGGCAGCCAAGCCAGGTCTGCCCACGTCGCCGGACGTTGAGGCGCTGGCCCAGCGCTTCGGTGGCCACATGGTTGTCGGCGCCGACATCGCCGAAGGCGCGGGCACGCTGTACACCGACTTTCGCCTGCATGGCGACGGTTGCAGCCGCCTTTGGCTGATCAACCGCAAGCTCACACTGGCGCAGACCGGCCGCATGCTGCAACGCCTGTTCGAGGTCGAGGCCTACCGCGTGCTCGCGTTGCTGGCGCTGCCGATCGCGCGCCGCCAGGGCCCGCGGATCGCTGCCATCGAAAGCGCGCTGGCCACCTTCACCGACCAGATGGCGCGCGAGACGACGAGCGATGGCAGCCACGACGAAGCGCTGCTGCACGAGCTGATGCGCCTGGCCGCCGAAGTCGAGTCGGGCATTGCCGCCAGCCAGTTCCGCTTCGGCGCGTGCGATGCGTATCACGGCCTGGTGCGGCGTCGCATCGCCGAGCTGCGCGAATCGCGGCTGCCGGGGCTGCAGACGATCGACGAGTTCATGAGCCGACGCCTCGCGCCAGCGGCTGCCACCTGCAGCAACATTTCGCAGCGGCTGACGGACCTCGCCGATCGCATCGGCCAGGCCAGTGCGCTGCTCGCCACGCGCGTTGGCATCGCGCGCGAGCAGCAGAACCAGGCTCTGCTGGCCTCGATGGACCGCCGCGCAAAGTTGCAGCTCCGCTTGCAGCAAACCGTCGAAGGCCTGTCCATCGCGGCCATCGTTTACTACGTCGCCGGATTGATCGGCTACGTGGCCAAGGCCGCGAAGGGCGCCGGCCTGCGCATCGAGCCCGATGTGATCGTTGGCGTGTCGATCCCGGTTGTCGCCGTGATCATGTTCAGCCTGGTGCGCCGCATGCGAAGAAAAATCAAAACAGAGAGCCACTGATGAGCCGTGTACCGTTTCCGTTCACTGCCATCGTTTCGCAAGACGAGTTGAAGCTCGCGTTGACGGTGTGCGCGGTCGATCCTGGCATCGGCGGCGTGCTCGCGTTCGGTGACCGCGGCACCGGCAAGTCGACCGCCGTGCGCGCGTTGGCGGCGCTGCTGCCGCCGATGCGCGTCACCGAAGGCTGCCGCTATGGCTGCGACCCCGAGGCGCGCGGCGCCTGGTGCAGCGAATGCGTGACGCGCCTCGGCGGAAAGAGCAGCGCACCGAAGTCCAGCCTGGCACCAGTGCCGGTGGTTGATCTGCCACTGGGCGCTACCGAAGACCGCGTCGTCGGCGCGCTCGATCTGGAGCGTGCCTTGTCGCAAGGCGTCAAAGCCTTCGAGCCCGGCCTGCTGGCGCGCGCCAACCGCGGCTTTCTGTATGTCGATGAAGTCAACCTGCTAGAAGACCACCTGGTCGATCTGCTGATCGACGTGGCCGCGTCGGGGGAAAACGTCGTCGAGCGCGAAGGCCTGTCAGTGCGCCACCCGGCGCGCTTCGTGCTCGTCGGCAGCGGCAACCCGGAAGAAGGCGAGTTGCGGCCGCAACTGCTCGACCGCTTCGGCCTGGCGGTGGAAGTGCGCACGCCGGAAGACATCGCCACACGCGTCGAGGTCGTCAAGCGACGCGACGCCTACGAGCGTGACCCGCAGGCCTTTGCCGAGCGCTGGCAAGGCGCGCAGGACGAAGCGCGCAAGAAGATCGTCGCGGCGCGCAAGAAGTTGAACGCGGTCGCCTTGCCCGACGCCATGCTCGAACGCGCAGCCAAGCTGTGCATGGCCCTCGGCACCGACGGCCTGCGCGGCGAGTTGACCCTCGTCCGCGCCGCGCGCGCGCTGGCCGCGTACGAAGGCGCAAAGGCCGTGGCCGATGCGCACCTGAAGCGCCTGGCCGCGCCGGCGCTGCGGCACCGGCTGCGCCGCAATCCGCTCGACGACAGCGACGCTTCGGTGCGCGTGGGGCGTGTTGTCGCCGAACAGTTTCCAGGTTGAATTTCTTGAGTGACGCGACTGCAGCGCTGGAGGTCTTTGCCGTCGCGCCGCACGCCCTTGGCGGCGTGCGCCTGCGTTGTGGCGCCGGGCCCGAGCGCCAGGTGTGGCTCGACGCGTTGCGCCGCCTGTTGCCCGCGGCGATGCCGTGGCGCCGCCTGCCGGTGCACATCCGCGACGACGCACTGCTCGGCGGCCTCGATCTCGCAGCCACTCTCGCAACCGGCAAGCCGGTGGCCGAGCGCGGGTTGCTTGTGCAGGCCGAAGGCGGCATCGTCGTCGCCGCGATGGCCGAGCGCATGGGGGGAGCGCTGGCGGCGCGCTTGGGCGCGGCGCTCGATGACGAGGCGCGCATCGCCGTCGTCGCGCTCGATGAAGGCGCCGCCGAAGACGAGAGGCCGCCCCCGGCGCTGCTCGATCGGCTGGCACTTTGCGTCGAGCCCAAAGCTTCGCTGGTGGACGTCGATGCGGCTCGCGTCGTGCAAGCGCGCGAATGCTGGCGCGACGTGCGCGCCAGCGATGAGTTGATCGAAGCGCTCGTTGCCGCTGCCGCCGCGCTCGGCGTGCCCTCGGCGCGCGCGAGCTGGCAGGCGCTGTGCGTGGCGCGCATCGCGGCTGCGCTCGCTGGTCGACGCGAGGTGCAAGCCGATGACGCCGCCTTGGCGGCGCGGCTCGTGCTGGCGCCTCGCGCCACGCGTGCGCCACAGGCCAGCGAAGAGCCGGAGGCCGAACCGCCACCGCCCGAAACGAGCAGTGATGCGCCGCACGAAAACGAAGCGGAGCAGCAGGCCGACATCGACCGGCCGCTCGATGACCGGGTGATCACCGCCGCGCAAGCCGCGATCCCGCCGGGACTGCTCGCGCTGCTGGCCGCCGGCCGCGTGCCAGGGCCACGCCGCGGCGACGCGGGCCGCATGGGCCAGAACACGGCCTCGCGCCAGCGAGGACGCGTTGTCGGCGCATTGCGCGGCGAGCCGCGTGGGGGCGCGCGGCTCGCGCTGATCGAAACGCTGCGCGCAGCAGCTCCGTGGCAGAAGGTTCGACGCGCCGCTTCGGGCGACACGCGCGTGCATGTCAGCCGCGACGATCTGCGCGTGCAGCGCCGCGTGCAGCGCCGCGCGACGACGACGATCTTCGCCATCGACGCCTCCGGCTCGCAAGCGCTGCACCGTCTTGCCGAAGCCAAGGGCGCGGTCGAGTTGCTGCTCGCCGACTGTTATGCGCGCCGCGACCGTGTGGCGGTGATCGGTTTTCGCGGCGCGGGCGCGCAGGTGTTGCTGGCGCCGACGCGCTCGCTCGTGCGCGCTAAACGCCAGCTCGCCGGGCTGCCCGGGGGGGGCGGCACGCCGCTGGCGGCAGGCATCGACGCCGTGCACGCCATGGCCAGCGCGGTGCGGCGCGGCGGCGCGACGCCCCTCGTCGTGCTGCTCACCGACGGCCGCGCCAACATCGCGCGCGACGGCACGCCCGGCCGCGAAGCCGCCACGCGCGATGCCCTCGGCGCCGCGCGCGTCTTCAGCAGTACGGGCACGGCGGCGCTGTTGATCGACACCTCGCCCCAGCCGAGCGCCGTGGCGCTGGCGATCGCCAGCGCACTCGGCGCGCGCTGCATTGCGCTGCCGCAGGCCCAGGCCCAGGCGCTCTCGCAAGCCGTGCGGCAAGAGCGCAGCCATGCCTGAGCAATTGGGCGACCTGCCGCCATGGTGGCCGCATGTTGCGCGCAGCAGCCATTGCGACGCCGGGGCGTTGCGCTGGCATGTGCAGCAGTGGCTGCACAAAGACAAAGCTGCGCCGGTGGCCTTGCTGCTGCACGGCACCGGCGCTGCCACGCACACCTGGCGCCATGTCGCGCCATTGCTGGCGTCGAACTTTCATGTCATCGCGCCCGATCTTCCGGGGCATGCTTTCACGAGCACGCCGCCTCAACAAGGACTGAACTTGCCGGAGGTGGCGCGCGCCGTCAGCGAGTTGCTGGAGGTGCTGAAGGTCAAGCCGTCGCTGGTCATCGGCCACTCTGCAGGCGCAGCAATCGCAATGCGCATGCTGCTCGATGGCTTGGTCGCGCCCCAACTGACCGTCTCCATCAACGGCGCCATCCTGCCGCTGCAAGGCCCGGTCGGCCGCCTTTTCCTGCCGCTGGCGCGCGTGTTGACAGTCAATCCGCTGGTGGCGCCGGCCTTCGCCGCCTGGGCGCGCCTGCCGCGCAGGGCGCGGCGGCTGCTCGAAGGCACTGGCTCACGCATCGACAGCGAAGGCGAGCGCTGCTACGCGCACCTGATCGCGCAGGCCCCTCATGTGGCCGGAGCGCTGCGGCTCATGGCCTCGTGGGATCTGCAGCCCTTGGCTGACGCGCTGCCCGGCTGGCGCGCGCCGCTGCTGCTGGTGGCTGCTGAGCAAGACCGCACGCTGCCGCCGTCGCACTCGCAGCGCGTGCAGCAGGCCATCGGCGACGCGTCTTCGCGCTGCGTCGTGCTGCCGCGCCTGGGTCACCTGGCCCATGAGGAAGACGCCGCAGCCGTTCTGCAGCCGCTGTGGCCGGCATGGCAGCAAGCCAGCGCTGCAGCCTCGCCCAAAGCACACGGCCGCACGGCCGCGGCGGCGCCGTTCAGCGCCTGAGCGCCCCAGGTCCCGGGGCCCCCGGCCCGCGTCGTCTCATGCCGTGCCGCAATCGACAGGCGACGTACATCCGCCTGCCAAGAGGTGAGCCCCCAGGGTGAAGCGAGGTTGACGCTGCTTTGATCTGGTGTCTATACTGAATTACACATTCATGTGACAAGCTGGATTGACGCCAGTTTGCGCCACACCGCTCCGCGTGGAGCACGACCCAGCAACAGGGGTTCACGATGCAGCAAGCCAAGGCGCGGATCGATCAGGCACTTCAAGGCGCCGTGGCGCGCGGCGAAGCGCGGGGCGCGCCGCCCCGTCTGGCAGCGGCGATACGCCATGCCGTCTGGCCCGGCGGTGCACGCATCCGGCCGCACCTTTGCCTGGCGGTGTCGGCCGCGTGCGGCGACAGCGACCCGGCGCTGGCCGATGCCGCGGGCGCTGCCATCGAGCTGATGCATTGCGCCTCGCTCGTCCACGACGACTTGCCTTGCTTCGACGATGCGGCGACGCGCCGCGGACGCGCTTCGGTGCACGTGGCCTATGGGGAGCGCTGTGCAGTGCTGGCCGGCGATGCGCTGATCGTCATGGCTTATGAAACTCTGGCCCTGGCCGCTGGGCGCAATCCGTTGCGCTTGCCGCGCCTGCTCGCCGTGCTTTCCCAGCGTGTCGGCATGCCCAACGGCATCGTCGCCGGACAGGCCTGGGAGTGCGAAGACTGGGCGGCGCTGCCCGACTACCACCGCGCCAAAACCGGCTCACTGTTCGCAGCGGCCACGGAACTGGGTGCGCTCGCGGCCGGCGGCGACCCGAACGTCTGGCGCGGTTTCGGCGAATGGCTCGGCGAGGCCTACCAAGTGGCCGATGACATCCGCGACGCAGCCTGCGACGAAGACACGCTCGGCAAACCAGCACAGAAGGACCGCACGCTCGGCCGGCCGAGCGCGGTGCACGAGTTTGGTCTGGCCGGCGCGCTGGCGCACTTCGAGCAACTGGTCGATCACGCCGGGCAATCGGTGCCCGATGGGCCGGGTGCGAAAGCCCTGCGTGCGCTGCTGCATGCCGAAGCCGAGCGGCTGCTGCCGCCGACCGTGCGTGCTCAAGCGGTGGCATGACCGTATCGACACTCAACCTGCGCGAGCGCTGGTTCGCGCAGCGCGACCGCCTCCTGACGAGTCCACGTTTTCGCGAAGCGGCGAGCCGTTTTGCCGGCACGCGGCCGATTGCGCGGCAACGGGCGCGTGAGCTGTTCGATCTGGTCGCGGGCTTCGTCTACTCGCAGTGGCTGTTCGCCTGCGTCGAGTTGAAGTTGTTCGATCGCCTGGCCGAGTCGCCTTTGACGGCCGAGGAACTCGCCACCCAATCCAAGCTGCCGCTGTTATCGGCTGAGCGTCTGCTCGAAGCGGCGGCGTCGTTGGGTCTCACGCAAGCGCGCGGCACCGATGACACCCAACGCACACGCTATGGCCTCGGACCGCTCGGCGCGGCGATGGTCGGCAACGAGGCCGTGATCGCGATGGTCGAGCACCACCGCGCGCTCTACGCCGATCTGGCCGACCCGCTGGCGCTGCTGCGCAGCGGCCGTGGCACGGGCGAGCTGGCGCAGTACTGGGCCTATGCTGGCGGCCACACGAGCGACCGCGCGCCCGGTGCGTTGCCCGATGCGCGCACGGCGCCCTATTCGGCGCTGATGTCGGCGTCGCAGCCGCTCGTTGCCGGCCAGGTGCTCGATGCCTACCCAATCGGCCGCCACCACAAGAAGCTGCTCGACTTGGGCGGCGGCGAGGGCGTGTTCGCCGCCGCTGCGCTGGAGCGCTCCTCTCGATTGCAGGCAGTGGTGTTCGACCTGCCCGCCGTGGCCGATGCGGCGCGCACGCGCTTCGCGCGCCTGGGCCTGGCCGACCGCGCACAGGCCTTCGGCGGCGACTTCCACCGCGATGCGCTGCCCGCGGGCGCCGATATCGTCTCCCTCGTGCGTGTCATTTACGACCATGATGACGCGCCGGCGCTGGCGATCCTGCGCGCGGCTCGGCGTGCCCTGCCGGTCGGCGGCACGCTGCTGCTGGCCGAGCCGATGGCCGGCGCGGCCGGGGCCGAGCCGATGGGTGCGGCCTATTTCGGCATGTACCTGCTGGCCATGGGCAGTGGGCGCTCACGAAGCGCGGCCGACCTGACGGCTCTGCTCGCCCAGGCTGGTTTTGGCCAGGTGCGCCAGCGACCCACCGCGCTGCCGCTGCAAGCTGGCTTGCTGCTGGCCAAGGCGATCTGAAAACGGGTCCCTGCCGTGCGTCAGCAGTATTCCGGCCCCAAGTGTAAATCCTGCTTGAC
>JANOEG010000146.1:0-2195 GCA_031413095.1 Burkholderiales bacterium
GCATGGGAGCAATGCGCCACCTGTTTCGCGCGGCGGATGAAATCACCTTTGACCTGGGCGAAGCCGATCGTTGCTTTGACGTGGTGCGCGCGCAGAACTTCGTCGCCAAATATCAGGACGGCTACGCGCGCGATCGCGACCAGCTCGGCCCCAACATCCGCGCGAACTACGAGATCGGCAGCGCGATGAGCCTCGCGGATGCCGCGTGGGCCCACGCCGAGCAGACGCGGATCTTCCGCCGCTTCCAGGAGACTTTCCGCGACTACGATCTGGTAATGGCGCCGACCACGCCGGTCTCGCCGTTCCCGTGGACCCAGCTCTACCTCGATGAACTCGAGGGCGACAAGCTGAAGAACTACTACCACTGGCTGGCGCTGACCTATGTCGTGACGCTGGTGACCAACCCGTCGATCGCGCTGCCTTGCGGGGTGGACGAGCAGGGTTTGCCGTTCGGCCTGCAGCTGGTCGGCTGCTTCGGTGGCGATGTCGAACTGCTGAATACGGCGCAGGCGCTGGAGCAGGCATTCGCCGCCATCGCCGGCCTCGGCCGCCCGGTACCCGACGCGGCACCGCTCGGGGCAGCGCGTCCGGAGCTGAAGTCCATCGTGACTGCGGCGCCGGGTTGAGCGAGCAGGACTGAACGATCGCTCGGTGGGCTGGCCGAGCCGGATCCAGACCACCTCCTATGATCCCGGCATGCCATCGCCCGCCCCCGTAGACGACTTCCTCCAGCGATGGTCAGGCGTCACGGGCTCGGAACGCGCCAACTATCAGCTCTTCATCGGCGAACTGTGCCGGCTGCTCGAATTGCCGGCGCCCGAGCCGGCGCGCGAGGACACGCGCGACAACGCCTATGTCTTCGAGCGCCGCGTCACTTTCGCGCATGGCGACGGCAGCGCGAGCGCGGGCTTCATCGACTGCTATCGCCGCGGCACCTTCGTGCTCGAAGCGAAGAAGGTCAAGGCGGCCGCGGCCACCAAGGGCTTTGACGATGCGTTGATGCGCGCCCGCGCGCAGGCCGAGGGTTATGCCCGGGCGCTGCCTGCCGCCGAGGGTCGGCCGCCCTTTCTGCTTGTGGTTGACGTGGGCCACGTCATCGAGCTCTATGCCGAGTTCACACGCAGCGGCGCCACGTACACGCCCTTCCCCGATGCGCGCAGCCACCGGCTGAAACTGGACGACCTGCGCGACGAAGCCGTGCGCGCGCGCCTGCGCACGCTGTGGCTCGAGCCGATGGCGCTCGACCCGGCCCGCGCCAGCGCCAAGGTGACGCGCGACGTGTCGGTGCAGCTCGCCACACTGGCGCGCAGCCTCGAAGCGGCGGGCCACAGCGCCGAGAAGTCGGCGGCCTTCCTGACCCGCTGCCTGTTCAGCATGTTCGCCGAGGACGTGGGCCTGCTGCCGAAGGACGACACCGGCCAGGGCGCCTTCGTGGGCCTGCTCGAGCGCTGGCGCAGCGACCCGGCCACGCTGCAGAAGTTGCTTGCGGTGCTGTGGACCGACATGGACCGCGGCGGCTTCAGCGCCGCTCTGGCGCGCGACGTGCTGCGCTTCAACGGCAAGCTCTTCAAGGGCTGGCAGGCGGCGGACTTCGTGCTGCCGCTTACGCGCGACCAGATCGACGCATTGCTGCTCGCCGCCAAGAGCAACTGGCGCGAAGTGGAGCCGGCCATCTTCGGCACGCTGCTGGAATGGGCGCTCGACCCCGCCGAGCGCCACGCGCTGGGTGCGCACTACACGCCGCGCGCCTATGTCGAGCGGCTGGTGCTGCCGACCGTTGTGGAGCCGCTGCGCGCCGACTGGGCTGACGCGCAGGCGGCTGCGTTGCTGCTGGCCAACGAGGCCAATGCGCTGGAAGGCAGGAAGCGCGAGGACAAGCTGGCCGAGGCGCGCGCCGAGATTCGGCGCTTTCACCACCAGCTGTGCACGGTGCGCGTGCTCGACCCCGCCTGCGGCAGCGGCAATTTCCTCTACGTGACGCTCGAGCACCTGAAGCGCCTGGAAGGCGAGGTGCTCGGCCAGCTCGAAGCGCTGGGCGAGACGCAGAGCAAGCTCGGCTTCGAAGGCGAGACGGTGACGCTGAAGCAGTTGCTCGGCATCGAGATCAACGAACGCGCGGCGGCGCTGGCCGAGCTGGTGCTGTGGATCGGTTATCTGCAGTGGCATATCCGCACCAACGGCCGCGCCAGCGTGGC
>JANOEG010000147.1:0-4524 GCA_031413095.1 Burkholderiales bacterium
TGATGCAGGCCTCGATCATCGTCACGCCCCGTTGCTGTTTGCCGATCAGGTGCTTGCTGCTGTTCATCTCGAGTTCCTCCGGTTGGTGTGGAAGGAACTCTAGGGATCGGGCTCTAGCAAATCGCTCCCCCTAAAGGGGGAAAACGGGGCAAATCGAGCGGGGACAAACCCGTTCACCCGCCGGTGGCTCTTGCGGGCAACTCAGATGTCGCGTATGAGCTGACGGAACTCGTCGACGTCTTCGAAGCTGCGGTAGACGGAGGCGAAGCGCACGTAAGCCACCTTGTCGATGCGCTTCAACTCGCGCATGACGAGTTCACCGAGGCGCGTCGAGGCCACTTCCCTGGCGCCACCCGTGAGCAACTTTTCCTTGACGCGTTCCACCGCCGCATCCACCTGCTCCACGCTCACCGGGCGCTTGCGCAGCGCCAGCAGCATCGAGCCGCGGATCTTGCTTTCGTCGAACTCGGCGCGGGCGCCGTCTTTCTTCACCACCTGCGGCAGCGCGATCTCGGGCCGCTCGTAGGTGGTGAAGCGCTTGTCGCAGTGAGTGCAGCGGCGGCGACGCCGGATGACGTCGCCCTCGTCTGACTCGCGCGTCTCGACGACCTGCGTTTCTTCGTGGGTGCAGAAGGGGCAGCGCAAGAGCCCTGCCCTCGATCAGCGGTAGACCGGGAAGTCGCGGGTCAGCGCCGCGACCTTGGCACGCACCGCTTCGATCACCTTCTCGTCGGTCGGCGCATCGAGCACGTCCGCAATCAGGTGTGCCGTCTGCTTCGCCTGCTCTTCCTTGAAGCCGCGCGTCGTCATCGCCGGCGAGCCCAGGCGGATGCCGCTGGTGACCATCGGCTTCTGCGGATCGTTCGGGATGCCGTTCTTGTTGCACGTCATGTGCGCGCGTCCAAGCAGCGCTTCGGCTTCCTTGCCGGTGAGGCCTTTGGGCCGCAAATCGACCAGCATGACGTGGCTCTCGGTGCGGCCGGAGACGATGCGCAGACCACGCGCAATCAGCGTTTCGGCCAGCACGCGCGCGTTGGCCACGACCTGCTGCTGATAAACCTTGAACGACGGCTCGAGCGCTTCCTTGAAGGCCACCGCCTTGCCGGCGATGACGTGCATCAGCGGCCCGCCCTGGATGCCGGGGAAGATCGCGCTGTTGATCTTCTTGGCGATGTCGTCATCGTTCATCACGATGATGCCGCCGCGCGGGCCACGCAGGCTCTTGTGCGTGGTCGAGGTCACCACGTCGGCATGCGGCACCGGGTTCGGGTAGACGCCGGCGGCGATCAGGCCGGCGTAGTGCGCCATGTCGACCATGAAGATGGCGCCGATGGCCTTGGCCACTTTGGCGAATCGTTCGAAGTCGATCTTCAGGCTGTACGCGGAAGCGCCGGCGATGATGAGCTTGGGCTTGGCCTCGTGCGCCAGGCGCTCCATCGCGTCGTAGTCGATCGCCTCGTTGGCATCGAGCCCATAGCTCACGACCTTGAACCACTTGCCGCTCATGTTCAGCGGCATGCCATGCGTGAGGTGGCCGCCTTCGGCCAGACTCATGCCCATGATCGTGTCGCCCGGCTGCAAGAGGCCGAAGAACACGGCCTGGTTGGCCTGCGAGCCGGAGTTGGCCTGCACATTGGCGTGCTTCGCGCCGAAGAGCTGCTTGCAGCGGTCGATGGCGAGCTGCTCGACCACATCGACATGCTCGCAACCGCCGTAGTAGCGGCGGCCGGGGTAGCCCTCGGCGTACTTGTTGGTGAGCTGCGAACCTTGCGCGGCCATCACGGCGGGCGAGGTGTAGTTCTCGCTGGCGATGAGCTCGATGTGCTCTTCCTGGCGGCGGTTCTCGGCTTCGATCGTGGCCCACAGGTCGGGGTCCACGGCGGCGAGGGTGTGGCGGGCTTTGTCGAACATGGTGGCAGTTCCTCATCGAAAGCGATGGGCCTTCACGGGCGACACCGGCCTGGCTGAAGGCGCGGGTCGAACGGAGGGCTGCCCAGGCGAACGGCGGGAAACGTGGGCCAGCGAATGCCGCCAACCCCGCCTGCGCTTCCCGGTGGTGGCCCACCTCGGACGGCGGGCCGAGTGCCCGAACGCCCTTTATCGCCAGTCGCGCAGGATGCTGAGTTTAGCGTTGCGCCGTTGCGGCCAGCGTCACGGGCTGTGTGGACTGGGCGGTATTGGCCAGGGGCGCCAGTTCCGCCGACGCCTTGGCAGGCGGCTCTGCCGGACGCGCAACGGTCTGTGGCACGGTTACCGCCACGGTCTTGCCGGCGGCTACCTGCTTCAGGTGCGATTGCTCGCCCAGAACCTTGGCCGCATAGCCGCCATCGTCCGGCAGGTTGGCGGCGCCGACGTAGTACTTGAGGCCACCTTCGACGCTGCCGGCTTGGGCAATGCAGTCCTTGAGCACCTGCACCCCCACGCGCAAATTGGTCAGCGGGTCGAAAGCAGCATGCTGGCCACCGAAGTTCTGGTACTTGTCGTCGTGAATGCGGGTCATGACCTGCATCAGGCCCTGCGCGCCCACCGGGCTCTGCGCAAAGGGGTTGAAACTCGATTCCACCGCCATCACGGCCAGGATCAGCGTGGGGTCGAGCTTGGCACGTTGGCCGAGTTGCCAGGCCTCTTGCACGATGCGGCTCACCGGCTCCGGCGCCACCTTGTAGCGGCGCGACAGCCAGCCCGCCACAGCCGCCTGTTGGCGCGTCAGGTCGGCCGGATCCGCGGCGGTGGCGCGGGCCACGGCATCAGGTTCAGCCAGCGCGACAAGCAAGTTGCCGTCGGTTTCAGCACGGACTTCGTGCCGTTCCTTGAGCCAGCCCAGCGCGGCCGTCTCAACGGCCTTGCGCATGTCTTGCTGGCTGGCGAAGAAAGCCACCGTCGCCACAACGGCCAAGCCGACGAAAGCCAAGCCGTTGTGGCTGACTTCGAGCAGGCCGTTGCCCACGTCACGCACGAACACGCCGCAAGAGGTGCGAACGTTTTGGATGAATCGAAGCGCTGTCATGTTGTCCCTTTCACGCCGCCGATCGCGCCGCCCACTGAGCCGCGGGCCTTGCAGTTCGACGGTGATAATCGGCCGGCACGTCCCGGTGGGGGCGGCTCGGCTGGCAGCGGCGCGTCCTGGTTCCCTGTTCTTCGTGGACGCGGGTTAACCCTTGTTCTTGAGGTCAGCGAAGATTCTAGGAAGCCTCCAAATAACCGGTCAAGCATTTAGAAACCGAAAGCAAGACCGAAAGAGGTATGAAGTACCGGGATTTACGCGACTTCACGAGCCAGCTCGAGCGGCAAGGTGAGCTCGTGCGCGTGGCCGAACCACTGTCGGTGCGGCTCGAAATGACAGCGCTCGCTGACCAGGTGCTGCGGGCGGGTGGCCCTGCACTACTGGTTACCAATCCAGTAAGTTACAAAATTCCGGCGCTGCTGAATTTGTTCGGTACGACTCGACGCGTGGCGCTTGGAATGGGCGCAGAGAGCCTGGCCGAGCTGCGTGAAATCGGTCACGTTCTGGCACGACTGAAAGAGCCCGAGCCGCCGAAGGGCTTCAAG
Organism: Burkholderiales bacterium; assembly: GCA_031413095.1. GTDB lineage: Bacteria > Pseudomonadota > Gammaproteobacteria > Burkholderiales > Burkholderiaceae_C > CADEEN01. Next base: position 3,550 of record JANOEG010000147.1, read on the forward strand.
GACGCCGGCCGGCTGGTGGCGATGGTCAAGGCGCTGTGGGACATGAAGCCAGATCGCGTGCGATCGGCGCCGTGCCAGGAAGTCGTGCGTGAAGGCAGCGAAGTCAATCTGGGCGAGTTGCCGGTGCAGACCTGCTGGCCAGGCGACGCCGGGCCGCTGATCACGTGGGGACTGGTCATCACCCGCGGACCCCAATCCGTACCGAAACCGAGGGCGCGGCAGAACCTCGGCATCTACCGCCAGCAGGTGATCGGCAAGCGCGAAGTCATCATGCGCTGGCTGGCCCATCGCGGCGGCGCGCTCGACTTCCGCGACTTCGCGCGCGCCAACCCTGGGCAGCCGTTTCCGATGGCGGTGGCCCTGGGTGCCGACCCGGCAACGATCCTCGGCGCGGTGACGCCGGTGCCGGACACGTTGTCCGAATACCAGTTCGCTGGTCTGCTTCGCGGCGGCCGCACCGAAGTCGTGGACACATCGGTCGGCGAAGGTGCGCTCAAGCTTCAAGCACCGGCCAGCGCCGAGTTCGTGCTCGAAGGTCACATCCCCATCGCCACACCAGGGTTCATCGGCGAGAGCGAAGCCGGCGTCAAGCTGATGGAACGCGGCGGTTATCTACACGCGCTCGAAGGCCCATTCGGCGACCACACCGGCTACTACAACGAGCAGGACTGGTTCCCGGTCTTTCGCATCGACCGCCTGACGAACCGGCGCGACCCGATCTACCACTCGACCTACACCGGCAAGCCGCCGGACGAGCCGGCTGTGCTGGGCGAGGCGCTGAACGAAGTGTTCGTGCCGCTCCTGCAAAAGCAATTTCCCGAGATCACCGACTTCTACCTGCCGCCCGAGGGGTGCAGCTACCGCATGGCGGTGATCTCGATCAAGAAGGCCTACCCCGGCCACGCCAAGCGCGTCATGTTCGGTCTGTGGAGTTTTCTGCGCCAGTTCATGTACACCAAGTTCATCGTCGTCACC
>JANOEG010000148.1:0-2798 GCA_031413095.1 Burkholderiales bacterium
GTCGGTTAGGTCGCGGCCATTGCGGTACGGGCGAAGGTGATTCTCCAGACTTGGAACGGTGCCGAGTCCGAGCCACACGGCCTGTGCGGGAGTCACAATAAAACCCGAGCCGTGCGGGATGACACCGCGGTTTGAGAGCCCCTCTGCTGCTCGGAGTTGCGTGGCGTTGGTGACGTTCGCGCCGATTGTTAGGTCCGAATGAATTGCACCGCGGCGGGCTGAGAACTGCACCGTCATTTCACCGTCGCCAGCATCGTGTTCTTCGACTGACGTAAGAACGGTTCCCGCGACAACGCCAGCTTCGCCAACGGTCATTGCAATGCGGACAGCGGCATCGCCTGTTCCGTCAACCCACGGATGATCGGGGATCGCAAACGCGAGCCGAATCGACGGCTGAGCTGACGCATTCGCCTCGACTACCCGACGGTTGAAGATCATCGTGATGCTATTGGTCGTGATGAGACCGAAGCGCCGAGCGCTGCTACCACGAGCCGTTCGCGCCGCGTGCTCCCACCAAAACATTACGAAGTCTGCGCTCTCAGGCACAGCCGGCCATGCGCGCCGCAGTGCCTCGACGTACCCGTCACCAAGCGCCTCACGCATGCGCTTGTTACCGATGAACGGCGGGTTGCCGACGATGAAGTCCGCCGCCGGCCACTCCGCGGCGCGCGGGTTCAGGTAACGCCACTGCGGCACCAGCGCCGTCTCATCGGGCACCTGCTCGCCCGTCACCGGGTGGACCTTGAACGTCGTGCCGTCCCACCGCGTCACCAGCTTGCCGGCATCGTCGAGCATCGGTTCCTGGCCGTCGTATGCCAGCACGGCGTCGCGGTGCTCGATGTTGCCGTAGTCGTGGATCACCGGCTCGGCCACGCTGGCGTGGCCGAAGGTGCGGATGTGCCATTGCAGGTAGCCGATCCACAGCACCAGTTCGGCCACCGCTGCCGCGCGCTCGTTGATCTCGATGCCCAGAAGCTGTTGCAGGGTGACGGTCTCGCCGCCCAAGCCCAGCGACACCTGACTCTCGCCGAGCGCGTGGAGCTGGTCGAGCACTTCACCTTCGAGCCGCTTGAGGTGCTCCAGCGTCACGTAGAGGAAGTTGCCGCTGCCGCAGGCCGGGTCGAGCACTCTCACGGTACACAGCCGGTGGTGGAAGTCCTTCACCTGCTGGCGGGCGTCGCGCCACCTGGCTCTGACGCTGGCGGCGTGGCGATCCAGGGCGGGGTAGTCTTCCTTGGTGGCGACCTTCGGTGGGTTCGCCTCGAGCGCAGAGGCTTCGCGCGCCAGCAGCAGTGCCGCGGCCTGGGCGTCGGCCCAGTCGGCGCGCAGCGGCTCCACAACCGTCGGCAGCACCAGTCGCTCGACGTAGGCCCGTGGCGTGTAGTGGGCACCCAGCGAGTGGCGTTCGGCCGGGTCGAGCGCGCGCTCCAGCAACGTGCCGAAGATCGCAGGCTCGACCTCGCGCCAGTTGGCGGAGGCCGCGTCAAGAAGCCCATCGACGTGGTCGCGGGTCAGCGGCAGCACGTAGTCGGCCTGGCCCCAGCCCTTGAACAGCTTGCCGTTGAACCGCAGCACATCCCGCGCCAGCGCGGGGCTGAACCCGCCCTTGTCCATGTCGGTCCACAGCACGCGCAGCATCTGGCGCAGGGTGTTGGGGTCGTCACGGTACAGGTGCAGAAGTTCAACGAAAGCGCCCCGGCCGCTGGCGGCCTTGGGCAGCAGGCCCACGTCCTCGGCGAACATGCTGAACAGGCAGCGCGTGAGGAACGCAGCTACCGGCTCTGCGGCATGGCCTGCCGCTTCCAGCCCGCGCGCCAACGCAGCCAGCTTGACGGCGACTTCGCGCGTGACCTTGGCACTGACGCGCGCCGGGTCAAGCGCCATCGGGTCGAGCCAGAGCGTGCGCAGGCGCTCGCGCACCGCCTCGTTGTGCAGATCGTCCAGGCGCAGTCGGTAGCTGCGCGAGTCCGGGAACGGCGTGTAGGTGGCGCCGCTGCGCGTGAACTCGGCATACAGCTCGATCACTTGGCCCACGTCCACCACGACAAGGAACGGCGGTCGGCCCTCGCTCGCCGGCAACGCGCGGGCGTAGCCCTCGGCCTGTGCACGAGCGCGCATCAGCGCGTCATCGAAGCCCTTGGTGTGCGCGCTGGCCTTGACCCTCTTGGCCTCCAGCACGAAGTGGCCGCGCTTGTAGCAGTCGATGAAACCGGCGCTTTCGCTGCCGTCACCGTGGGCGAAGGTGACCCGACGCTCGAAGACGTAGGCGTTGTCGCGCGTGTCTTCCCGCGCTGGCTCGGGCAGCGGGACGCCCAGCAACGCGCACAGGTCGCCGACGAACAGTTGGTAGTTCGCGCGCTCTGTGCCTGTCGCACCCCGCCACTTGTGCAGGAACGCGTCGGTGTTGTTGTCTCCCACGGCGGCAGATCATAGTCGGGCACCGCCGCGGCGTGCGAGCGCGAGTCGCGGTCGGGCTTTCATAAAGGCGAGTGACGACATGGCAGAAGTTCTGAGGCACCGGGGCGCGTGGGAACCGCGGCACGACTTCGTGCGCAAGTTCAGGTGCCAACCGTATGCACCGGGCGGGGTAGACCCCGGCGAGCCAGCGCCGCTGATGCGCAAGTCGCTGCTGAGCGGCGAGCTTGCCGCGCCGTTGACGCTGCCACCGCCGCGCATCCGGATCAACTGGGCACCGGGGCGCGGGCCTGACCTCGACATAGTCTGAAGCCCCGCTGCTGGCCTTGGTATCCCGAGCGGTATCCCGATGAACCTGACAGACAAAAGGGTTAGCAGACTCT
>JANOEG010000149.1:0-21835 GCA_031413095.1 Burkholderiales bacterium
CATCGCCTTGATCTGCAGTGCCGAGCGGTTGGGATGCGCCTGCACCATCAGTGCGGCGGCGCCGGCCACCATCGGCGCCGCGCCGGAGGTGCCGCCGAACGCCGTTTGACCCGTGCCGGTGCCGGCTTCGGCCGAGAGCGAAGCGCCAGGGGCGCCGATCTCCGGCTTGATCGTCTGCGCGCTCATCGACGGCCCACGCGATGACGAACTCGCCATGCTGCCAACTAGTGCAATGGCCGCAGCTGGCGAGATCGAGACGTTGACGGTCTGGCCAGCGGTCAACTGCGCCTTGATTGCCGTCGACAGCGAGCGCTGGATGACGAGCGACGGAACAAACGTGTCGCCACCGCCGAACGAGAAGGCAACCGCATCGCCCGCCGCGACGAGGCCGATCAGGACGCCTGTCGCGCCGGCCTTGGCCGCGCGGTCCACCTTCAGGCTGATCCCGCACGAGCCGCGATCGATCAGGGCAATCTTGCCGACAGGGCTGACGAGGTACGGATCCTCTGGGCTTCCCGCAGCGATGCTGCCCGCCGGGCAGCCGCGGCCGACAAAGGCCACATCGCCGATCACCCCCGCGCCCACCGGCGCGAAATCGAGCGTCTGCGTGTTGCCATAGACGCCTGCGATGCCGGCCGGCGCATTGACTTGCAGCGGGATCGACGTGGCCGACGGCACTTGCGTTTGCGCCACGCTGATGACACCGGCGCCGATCGACGGCGAGCCGGTGATGTACGGCTTGTTGGCGCTATTGCCGGCCGAGGCGACCACGATCACGCCGAGCTTGACGGCGTTGGTCGATGCCAGCGTCAGATCGTCCTCGACCTGGCCGTAGGGTGAGCCCAGCGACATGTTGATCACATCCACAGCGTCGCTCATGTCGCCGTCGCCATTCGGGTCGAGCGCGTAGTCCATGCCCTTGAGCAAAGCAACGCCACTACAGGACGACGACACTGCGCTGCAGACCTTGACGGCGACCAGCTTGGCGCCCGGCGCCATGCCAACGTGCGCGCCGTCCAGGCTCTGGCCAGCAATGATGTCGGCGACGTGGGTGCCGTGGCCTTCGAGATCGATCGGGTCCGGGTCTTCGGTGAGCTCACCGTTGGGCCAGGTCTCACCGACGAAGTCGAAGCCGCCGACCACCTTGGCGGTTGGGAACAGGCCGTCTGTCGTGGTGTTCTTTGGATCGTCGGGGCCGGCGCCGTAGGCCGCCGCATAGGCCTCGGCCGTGCCGGCGCCGCCCAGGTTGCGGTGGGTGTAGTCAATGCCCGAGTCGAGCACGGCGACTTTCACGCCGGTGCCGTCGCGGCCACTGCTCTGAACGGTGGTTCCACCGACATAGGGCACGGTCTGGCTCAAATCGAGCTGGTACTGCATCACCGGCCGCACCTGCGTCACGCCCGGCAGCGCTGCGATGCGCGACAGCTGCGAGGCATCGACGCGCAGCGCAATGGCGTTGTGCGCCATCTGCACCCGCCCGAGTTCCGAGCCGCCCATCTGGAACAGGCTGGCGGCGACGCCGGTTTGCTGCGCCATCACGCTGCGGCGGTGATCGGCCAGGGCGCGCGCCGTTGCGGTGGATTCCCCGCGCGCAGACAAGGCTCGCGCGCGCTCCACACCCGCGGCTTCGGCCAGGCGGGCCTGCTGGCCGGCGACGGCCTCTTGATCCAACGTGATCCACACATCAACAGAGCCTGCTGCCCTGCGAAGTCGCGCATCGACCTTGGCACCGCTGGGCGCCATGGCGCGCACGCCGGAGACCGTGGCCCGGCTCGGTGCTGCCAAAGACTCCGAGGTCGAGGAGGCTTCGTTGCCTCCACCCCCGCACGCGGACAAAATGATGGACAAAGCGCCGAGCGCGCTGACGGCAATGCGATTCATCGGGATCCTCCGGTTGGTGACAACAGAGCAACGTGCGTGAGCTGAATGCGCTGGTGGCGCACCGCGTCGATTGGTAAACGAAGCTCTACCGACGATGTTGTTCGACCTGAGGAAGCGCCGTCAATGGGGTCTTCCTGCGAACGGTTCAACCGAAACGGACTGTCCAGCGGCCGTCGAAGCGACCCCTGCTTCAGGGGGTGGCGCGCGTCGTTCAGGGCAAGCCCGATTGCGCTGCTGCAACAATCTCACTCCGGGTGCTGGCTTCATCGGCACCCGTGCAGGCGGCGTCAGCGCAGGAAGCTGCGTGCTCTGAGCCACCGACAAGCGCGCGAGTCGGCAGCGGTGGCGGCCGCCGGTGTCAGCTCAGCTTGCCGTGGCAGAGCTTGTACTTCTTGCCGCTGCCGCAGGGGCAGGGGTCGTTGCGGCCGACGCGGGCCATCGCTTCGGCTTGCGTCGCCGGGTCGGCTTCTTCGGACACGCTGCCATCTTCGTTCGGGTGCGTGTAGGTGACGTTGCTGACATGCGCCGCCTTTTCTTCGAGCGCTTCAGCGGCCTGCGCCACCTGCTCCTGCGTCTGGATGCGCACCGTCATCAGCACGCGCGTGACTTCCATCTTCACCAGGCCAAGCAGTTGCGAGAACAGCTCGAAGGCCTCGCGCTTGTATTCCTGCTTCGGGTTCTTCTGCGCGTAGCCGCGCAGGTGGATGCCTTGGCGCAGGTAGTCGAGCGAGGCCAGGTGTTCACGCCAGTGCGAGTCGATCTTCTCCAGCATCACCATGCGGATGAACGGAGTGAACTGGTCGTCGCCGACGATGGCCAGCTTGTCGGCAAAGGTCTGGTCGGCCGTGGCCTGCACTTTCGCGAGGATCTCTTCGTCGGTGATCGAGTCGGCCTTCTCGACTTCGGTCTTTAGCGGCACGTCGAGTTGCCACTCGTCGCGCAGCGTCTGCTCGAGGCCGTCGATGTCCCACTGCTCTTCGAGGCTGTCAGCCGGCACGAAGGTGCGGACCACGTCTTCCATCGCGCTCTTGCGCAAGTTGGCAGTGATCTCGTTCAGTGACGCCGACTCAAGGATGTCATTGCGCTGCTGGTAGATGACCTTGCGCTGGTCGTTGGCAACGTCGTCGTACTCGAGCAGTTGCTTGCGCATGTCAAAGTTGCGCGCCTCGACCTTGCGCTGTGCGCCTTCGATGCTGCGCGTGACGATGCCGGCTTCGATGGCTTCGCCTTCGGGCATCTTCAGCCGGTCCATGATCGCGCGCACGCGGTCGCCGGCGAAAATGCGCATCAGCGAGTCATCCAGCGACAGGTAGAAGCGCGAGGCGCCCGGGTCGCCCTGGCGGCCCGAGCGGCCGCGCAGCTGGTTGTCGATGCGGCGCGACTCGTGGCGCTCGGTGGCGATGATGCGCAGACCACCTTCGGCCTTGACCTTGTCGTGCAGGCCCTGCCACTCGCTGTGCAGTTGCGCGATGCGCTTGGACCGGTCGTCGGCCGCGATCGACTCGTCGATCTCGAGGAAGTGGACCTGCTTCTCGACATTGCCGCCGAGCACGATGTCGGTGCCCCGACCGGCCATGTTGGTGGCGATCGTGATCACGCCCGGCCGGCCGGCCTGGGCGACGATCTCGGCTTCCTTGGCGTGCTGCTTGGCATTGAGCACCTGGTGCGGCAGGTTGACCTTTTCGAGCAGGCCGGCGATCAGCTCCGAGTTCTCGATCGACGTCGTGCCGACCAGCACCGGCTGGCCGCGCTCGTGGCAATCGCGGATGTCGTTGATGACCGCGTCGTACTTTTCCTTGCTCGTCTTGTAGACGAGGTCGAGTTCGTCCTTGCGGATCGTCGGCTTGTTCGGCGGAATGACGACGGTTTCCAGGCCGTAGATTTCCTGGAACTCGTAGGCCTCGGTGTCGGCCGTGCCGGTCATGCCCGAGAGCTTGCCGTACATGCGGAAGTAGTTCTGGAAGGTGATCGAAGCCAGCGTCTGGTTCTCGCTCTGGATGGCCACGCCTTCCTTGGCTTCCACCGCCTGGTGCAGGCCGTCGCTCCAGCGCCGGCCGGTCATCAGGCGGCCCGTGAACTCGTCGACGATCACGACCTCACCGTTCTGCACCACGTAGTGCTGGTCGCGCTGGTAGAGGTGCTTGGCACGCAGCGCGGCGTAGACGTGGTGCATCAGCGTGATGTTGGTCGGGTCGTACAGACTGGCGCCTTCGGCCAGCAGGCCCGCCACGCCGAGGATGCGCTCGGCGTTCTCATGGCCTCGCTCGGTCAGGAATACCTGTCGGCCCTTTTCGTCGAGTGTGAAATCGCCCGCCTCGATCACGCCTTCGCCGGTGCGTAGGTCTTCCTCACCGATCTGCTGCTTCAACTGCGGCACGACAGCGTTGATGCGCACGTAGAGTTCGGTGTGGTCTTCGGCCTGGCCGCTGATGATCAGTGGCGTGCGGGCCTCGTCGATCAGGATCGAATCGACCTCATCGACGATGGCATACGACAGCGTGCGCTGCGAGCGATCTGCGGTGTTCTGCACCATGTTGTCGCGCAGGTAGTCAAAGCCGAACTCGTTGTTCGTGCCGTAGGTGACATCCGCGGCGTAGGCCGCCTGCTTTTCCTCGCGGGCCATGCCCGGCACGTTGACGCCCACCGTCAGACCGAGGAAGTTGTAGATCTGGCCCATCCATTCGGCATCGCGCCGCGCCAGGTAGTCGTTGACGGTGACCAGGTGCACGCCCTTGCCGGCCAGCGCATTCAGGTAGACCGGCAACGTCGCCATCAGCGTCTTGCCCTCGCCGGTGCGCATCTCGGCGATCTTGCCCTGGTGCAGCGCCATGCCGCCCATCAGCTGAACGTCGAAGTGGCGCATCTTCAGCGTGCGCTTGCTGGCCTCGCGCACGGTGGCGAAGGCTTCGGGCAGCAAGTCGTCTAGGGTCGAGCCTTGTTCGAGCCGGGCCTTGAAGTCGGCCGTCCTGGCGCGCAGCGCCGCGTCGTCCAGGGCCTCGAACTGCGGTTCGAGCGCGTTGATCTTGGCAACGACGGCGCGAAACTGCTTGAGCAGGCGTTCGTTGCGGCTGCCGAAGATCGAAGTCAGTATTTTGGGCAACATGCAGGGGCTTTCGACACAGCGAGCCAAAGGCGATGAACCTCAGATGAGGCAGCGCCACAGCGACGCAAGGGGCAGCTCGCCGTCTCAGGCAAAGGTACGGATTTTATCCGCCGCTGTCGGCGGGTGCGGTAGGTGCCGGGCTCGCCGCTGGGGCTGGGGCTGCGCCGCCCTCGGCGACCGCCTTGCGCGCGCGCCGCGGGCGAGCCTCGGTGGCCACGGCGGCGGTGGCGGCAACGGCGGCCGGCGGCGTGCCGCGACCGGCCAGGAAGCGCGCCGGGTTCTGCGGCACGCCGTCGACCAGCACCTCGAAGTGCAGGTGCGGCCCGGTGGAGCGCCCGGTGTTGCCGACCTGGGCCACGGGCTGGCCCCGTTTGACCAGATCGCCGTTCTTGACGAGTACCTTGGACGCATGCGCATAGCGCGTCACCAGGCCGCTGCCATGATCGATTTCGACCATGTTGCCGTAGGCCGCATGACTTTCCGTGTTGATGACCACGCCGCCGGCCGCAGCGGCGATCGGTGTGCCGACGTCGGCCGGAAAGTCCAGGCCCATGTGCAGGGCGCCGCGGCCGGTGATCGGGTCGGTGCGAAAGCCGAAGCCCGAGCCGACGGGGCCGTCCACCGGCTTGGTGCTGGGGACCAGCAACTGCGCCAGGCGGCCTTCGAGCAGGCGCGACTCGATCAGCGTGAACAGATCGGTGTACTGGTCGGTGCGCTCGTCCATCAAGTCGACGTTGCCGGCCAGGGCGTCGAGCGCGCCGCGCTGGGTGTCGTTCAGGCCGGGAATGAAAGGTCCGCCCTGCCCCTTGACGGTTGCCGGCGCCGCGGGGCCGGGCCGCGGCGACAGCACAGGCTTGAACTCTTCTGGTTTGACGCCGGCCAGACCGGACACGCGGTCCCCCATCGCTTCCAACTTCAGCAACTTGGCCTGCATCTCGCCGACCTTGGTGGCCATGACATCGAGGTTCTCGCGCACGAAGCGGTCGCGCTGCGCGAACTCGTCGCGAACAACCAGGCGCACGATGGAGCTGACGACCGGCCAGCCTTCGCGCGCCGCCTTCAGGAAGACGAAGTGGTAGATCAAGCCGGAGAACAGCATCAGCACGACGGCGAGCGCGGCAACCGCCAGGCCGATCTGGATGCGGTTCAAGTGCAGCACACGCGTCGTCGCGAGGCTGCCGTGGGTGATCATGATCTGCATGCGCCTAAACTCCTCGCGATGGGAGCCCCCAAGTCAACCGCGTCTTCAGTGCCGCTGCCGGTGACCCTGCACAGCGCCATCGCCGCGAGTGCCAGTCTCACCAGCTTGGCGGCGAGGCTGCGCGAATCTGAACAACGCCTGGCGGCCATCGCCCAGTTGCTGCCCGAGACCTTGGCCCGCGAACTGAGGCCGGGGCCGATCGACGACGAGGGCTGGTCCGTGCTGGTCTCCAATGCGGCGGTGGCCGCCAAACTGCGTCAGCTATTGCCACGTCTGAGCGAAGAGCTCAAAGCTCGTTCCTTTAGTGACGTTCCGATACGGGTTCGCCTGCGCGCGTACTGAGAGTCACGCGTGTGGTGCCGGCTATCCGAATCGAACGGATGACCTACCGCTTACAAGGCGGTTGCTCTACCAGCTGAGCTAAGCCGGCGGCCCAGGGCGAGGATTCTAGGCTGGCAAGGCCCGGCAAAGCAGTGACCAAACGCGCGCCCTGCGGCGTCAAGTCACTTGACGCGTTTGAGCGAAGGCTTGGGCCCACCTGGCGGCGACGGCGGCGGCTCTTCTGACTCGCTGTTGTTGGAGCTTTGCGTGTCGACCGCCGTCAGCCGCGGTGGTGTGCCGCGCGCACCGCCTTCGGCCGGCGGCAGCAACGAAGGTCCGGCGGAGGTTGGCGCACTCGGCACGGGAAACGCCATGCCCTGCCCGTTTTCACGAGCGTAGATTGCCACCACATGGTCGATCGGCACGACGATCTCACGTGCCTGGCCGCCAAAACGTGCCTTGAACTCGATCACGTCGTTGCCGAGCTTCAATCCCGAGGTCGCTTCGAAGCCAACGTTGAGCACGATCTCGTTGTTCTTGACGTACTCCTTGGGCACCTGCACCCCGGCGTCGACGTGAACGGCGATGTAGGGCGTGAAGCCGTTGTCGGTGCACCAATCGTGCAGCGCGCGGATCAGATAGGGCCGCGTCGAGCTGCCCTGGCCTTCCGGTGCCATCGGGATCGTTGCCATCAGACCCTGGCCCCCAAGGCGCTTCGCGCCGCCCCCCAAGGGCCACGAAGGGGCTCCTTCGGATCCATGGGGAGCGAACGCATCTTGAGGCGGCTCGGCAATGCGTTCACTACTTGCGCATCACCTTCTCGGACGGCGTCAGCGCCTCGATGTACGCCGGCCGCGAGAAGATGCGCTCGGCGTACTTGAGCAGCGGCAACGCGTTCTTCGACAGGTCGATGCCGTAGTAGTCCAGGCGCCACAGCAGTGGCGCGATGGCCACGTCGAGCATCGAGAAATCGTCGCCGAGCATGAACTTGTTCTTCAGGAAGATCGGCGCGAGCTGCGTCAGGCGGTCGCGGATCTGGTCGCGGGCCTTTTCGAGCTGCTTCTCGGTGCCCTTGACCCCGCTGCGGCCTTCGAGGATGTTGACGTTGGCGAACAACTCCTTTTCGAAGTTGAATAGGAACAGCCGAACGCGCGCCCGCGCCACTGGATCCCCCGGCATCAGTTGCGGGTGCGGAAAGCGCTCGTCGATGTACTCGTTGATGATGTGCGACTCGTACAGGATCAGGTCGCGCTCGACGAGGATCGGCACTTCGTTGTACGGGTTCATCAGCGCGATGTCTTCTGGCTTGGCGAAGACGTCGACATCGCGGATCACGAAATCCATACCCTTCTCGAACAGCACGAAGCGGCAACGGGGCGAGTAAGGATCTGTCGTTCCGGAGTAAAGCACCATCATGGTGGCGGGCTCCTGTTTTATCGGTTTCGGTGAGTCTACAAAACACGAGGCGCAGCGGATGCGAAGCAGCCGCTGCGCCTGCTGGCCGGGTGGCCCTTGCTACTTGATGTTCTTCCAATAGGCGGCGTTCAGAAACCAGGCAATCACGGTGAACACAGCCAGGAAAAGCAGCACCCAGACCCCGATCTGGACGCGCGACTTCTGCACCGGCTCGCCCATCCACTGCATGAATGCCACGAGGTCGGCGATGTCGTTGTCGTAGGCGCGCGGATCGCGCGTGCCGGCCTTGACCACTTCCCACTTGCCGGTGAATACCTCGGCTTCCTGGCCGTGGTCCATGCGCTTCTCGAAGATCGGCATGCGTTCGCCCTGCAGCTCCCACAGCACATGAGGCATGGCCGATTTCGGGTAGGCCAGATTGTTCCAGCCGGTGGGCGTGCTGTCGTCGCGGTAGTAGGTGCGCAGGTAGGTGTAGAGGTAGTCGGCGCCGCTGCCCTGGCCGGCGGCGGAGCGTGAACGTGCAATGACCGACAGGTCTGGCGGCGCAGCACCGAACCAGTCCTTGGCGTTCTTGGCGTCCATCGAGATCTTCATCGTCTCGCCGACCTTGTCGGTGGTGAACAGCAGGTTGCTCTTGATCTGCTCTGGCGTCAGGCCGATGTCCTGCATGCGGTTGAAGCGCATGTACGACGCGGCGTGACAGTTGAGGCAGTAGTTGACGAACAGCTTGGCGCCGTTTTGCAGCGAGGCCTGGTCTGCCAGCTTTTCAGTGGGGAAGCGGTCCCAGGCCACGCTGCCGCCGGCGGCGTGGGCGATGCCCGCAACGGCCAGCAGCAGGCTGGCCAGCAGACGCTTGATGATGTTGTGGTTGCTCATCGTCTCGAATCAATGGGCGTGGAAGACCACGCGGTCGGGCACCGGTTTGAACTCGCCCAGGCGGCTCCACCACGGCATCAGCAGGAAGAAGCCGAAGTAATACACGGTGCCGATCTGCGCCATCAAGGTTTTGCCGTCCGAGACCGGCTCGATGCCGAGCCAGCCGAGAATGAAGAAGACGGCGATGAAGACGCCGTACACGTACTTGTGCCAGCCCGGGCGGTAGCGAATGGATTTGACCGGACTGTGGTCGAGCCATGGCAGCACGAACAAAATCATGACCGCCGCGCCCATGACGACGACGCCCCAGAACTTGGCGTCGAAGGTCTTCAGCAGCGCGATCGCCACCAGAGCCGCCACGGCGACGCCGATCTTGATCGCGAACGACATCCGGCCCTTGACGAACGCGAGCACCGCCGCAATACCGATCAGGCCGCAGAACACGTTGACCATCGGGTCGGTGGTCGCGCGCAGCATCGAGTAGTAGGGCGTGAAGTACCAGACCGGGGCGATGTGCGCTGGCGTCTTCAGCGGGTCGGCCGGAATGAAGTTGTTGAACTCGAGGAAGTAGCCGCCCATCTCCGGCGCGAGGAAAACAATCGCAGTGAAGATCATCAGGAACACCGAGACGCCGAGGATGTCGTGCACGGTGTAGTACGGGTGGAACGGAATGCCGTCGAGCGGGATGCCGGTCTTCGGATCCTTCTTGGCCTTGATCTCGACGCCGTCCGGGTTGTTCGACCCCACGTCGTGCAGCGCCAGCAGATGCGCGACGACGAGGCCGATCAGCACCAGCGGAATCGCCACGACGTGGAACGCAAAGAAGCGGTTCAGCGTCGCGTCACCGACCACGTAGTCGCCGCGGATCAGCAGCGCCAGGTCCGGGCCGACGAATGGGATGGCAGCGAACAGGTTGATGATGACCTGCGCGCCCCAGTAGCTCATCTGGCCCCAGGGCAGCAGGTAGCCCATGAAGTCCTCGACCATCAGGCACAGGAAGATGGCAACGCAGAAGATCCAGACCAGCTCGCGCGGCTTGCGGTAGCTTCCATAGATCAGCCCGCGGAACATGTGCATGTATACGACAACGAAGAACGCGCTCGCGCCGGTGGAATGCATGTAGCGGATCAGCCAGCCGCCCGGCACGTCGCGCATGATGTACTCAACCGAGGCGAAAGCCAGCGCCGCATCGGGCTTGTAGTGCATCACCAGGAAGATGCCGGTGACGATCTGGATCACCAGCACCAGCAGCGCCAGCGAGCCGAAGAAGTACCAGAAGTTGAAATTCTTCGGCGCGTAGTACTCCGACAAGTGCTTCTTGTATTCGGAGAACGCAGTCGGGAAACGGTTCTCGAACCAGTTCGTAACCTGCGCCGTCACCGGCGCGCCGGCCGGCAATTCCTTGAAATCAGCCATCGTTGCTGTGCCTCATGAGAACTCGGAACCTGCCGATCACGCCTTCTTGTCCTCGCCGATCAGCAGCTTGCTGTCGGACAGAAACATGTAGGGCGGAACCTCGAGATTGTCGGGGGCCGGTTTGTTCTTGTAGACACGGCCGGCCAGATCGAAGATCGAGCCGTGGCACGGGCAGAAGAAGCCGCCCTGCCAGTCGTCGGGCAGGCTGGGTTGCGCACCCGGCTGCAACTTGGCCGTCGGTGAGCAGCCCAAGTGCGAGCAAATGCCCACGGCCACCAGCAACTCTGGCTTGCGCGATCGGTATTCATTGCGCGCGTATTCAGGTGTCAATTCATCGGGCTTGCGCAGCGACTTCGGATCGGCGACCTGCGAGTCCGTCTTCTTCAGCGACTCGAGCTGTTCCGGTGTGCGCTTCAGGATCCAGACGGGCTTGCCGCGCCATTCCACCGTCTGCATCTCCCCAGGCTTGAGCGCGCTGATATCGACCTCTACCGCAGCGCCGGCCGCCTTGGCGCGCTCCGACGGCGCGAAGCTCGAAACGAAAGGCACGGCGGCTGCAATGCCGCCCATAGCGCCTGCTCCGCAGGCGATACCCACCCAAGCGCGACGGCTCGGGTCAATGGCATCTTGACTCATGAATTTCCTCGCAGAACTCGGAATGCCGGACAACCGTTAATTCTAGCGGACGCCTTTGTGGGGTCCGACCGGGCTTGACGCGAACAACTGATGGGCAATACTGCGCGCCGCTCGGTGCGAGGCTCGCATCGTCTGTACACGACCCATTCAGGAGAAGAGCAATGAGTTTCGCAAGTGAGTTCAAAGAGTTCGCGATGAAGGGCAATGTCGTTGACCTGGCGGTCGGCGTCATCATCGGTGCGGCCTTCGGCAAGATCGTCGATTCGATTGTCAAGGACTTGATCATGCCGATCGTCGGCAAGATTTTCGGCGGCCTCGACTTCTCCAACTACTTCGTCAAGCTGGCTGAAGGACCGAAGGACATCCCGCAGACCTACGAGGCCCTGAGCAAGGCCGGCGTGCCGCTGTTCGCTTACGGCAACTTCATCACCGTGGCCATCAACTTCATCATCCTGGCCTTCATCATCTTCATGATGATCAAGCAGATCAACCGCATGAAGAACGCCACGCCCCCGGCGCCGCCGGCCCCGCCCGAGGACACCGTGCTGCTGCGCGAGATCCGCGATGCGCTGAAGAAGTGAGCCCGGCGGCCCGCTCAGGGCCGCACCGCGCTGCTTTTTTGGACGCATACTTGATGCCGCGCCGCGAGTAGGGCGCGGCATTGCCTTCTCCGGTTCTGGTGTCGAAGGAGCCAGCCGCGCCAATCTGGCGCTCTTTCTGCATGAATTCAACCGCTCCCGTCGTCCCCGCTGCCCTCAAAGCGGCAGTCCAGCGCGTCAAGGTTGCCGCACGTGATGCTGCATTGCGCTGCGTGGATTCGCTTGGCGTGGCGGCGCTGGCGAGCAGCCGTACGATCGAGCGCGAAGAGTTCCTCGCAGCGCAGTTCGAGCTCAATAAGCGCCATTCGGCCTACGTCATGACCTTCAATGAGCGCCTCGACGAGGGGGTGCTGCGCGAACTGCGCCGGCTGGAGTCGAGCCCTTCGAAGTTCAACAGCAAACTCGGATCGACTTGGCAGAGCCTGACGCTGGTCGACGACCGCGAGGTCGAAAACCAGGTCACCGCCGACCGCATCGCCTTGAATCTGCAACACGAGTGCGAATGGGAACTGCGCGAACTCGACACACTGCTGATGGGGCTGCTGCACACCAACAGCCGTCACGACGGCGAGTACCGTAACCCGCTGCGGCCCGAGCTCATTGGCAAATCGATGGTCACGGCCTGCGACGCCGTCAGCGAGCGGCCCGAAGTGCGGCGTTTGCTCACCGAGCAGATGGGGCGCAGCCTCGCCAGCGCCATGCCGACTTTGTACGGCGCGATCGTGCAGGAGTTGAAATCGGCCGGTGTGCGCGCCCCGGACATGACGGTGCGCAGCGTGCAAGGGCCCGGCAACGATGCGGCTCATCAGGCTCACGCGCACACCGGCTACGACACGCTGGGCCGGCCGATCGGTGTCGATGGCGAAGGCGCCGACAGCGGATCGGGCCGCTTTTCTGGATCGACGGGCTCATCGGGTTCATCGGGCGTGGCGAGCACACGCTCGGGCATGGCCAGCACCGGCGGCTACGGCGCCAGCGGCCAGGGCAACAACCCCGGCGGCTACAGCAGCCACGGGGCGACGATCGGCCAGGTCGATGCCGAGGTCATGACGCTGATCCGCCGGCTGGCCATGCTCGGCAACCTGGCCACGGACACGCAGATCGCCGCGGCCGCCGGCCTGGATGCGACGGGCGCACCGCTGCCTCACAACATCATCGTCGCCAACCGCGATGAGCTGCGCCGCACCGCCAGCGGCTCGCTCGATCACATGGTGATCGACGTCGTCGGCAGCCTGTTCGACCAGATCCTGTCCGATCCGAAAGTCGCGCCGCAAATGGCGCGCCATATCGCCCGCCTGCAACTGCCGGTGCTGCGCGCCGCGCTTGGCGACGCCACGTTCTTCTCGTCTCGCCGGCACCCGGTGCGCCGGCTGGTCAACCGCATCGCCTCGCTGGCGGTGGCGTTCGACGACTTCAGCCAGGGTCCCGGCCAGCACTTCCTCGAGCTAGTGCGCCACTTGGTCGACGACATCGTCGGCGGCGACTTCGACCAGATGCTGGTCTACGAGCAAACGCTCGACAAGCTCGAAGCCTTTGTCGCCGAGCAGGCCAAACGCGACGTCGAAGCGCAGAGCGACGCCGGCAACGTGCTCGACAACAAGGAGAGCGAGCTGCTGATGCAGCAGCGCTACACGCAGCAGTTGCACAACGCGCTGGCCCCGGTGCAGATGGACGACTTCCTGCGCCAGTTCCTGACCCAGGTCTGGAGCCAGGCGCTGATGAAGGCCACGCTGAAGTACGGTGTCGACAGCGATGAGGTCAAACGCCTGCGATTCGCTGGCCGCGAACTGGTGCTCAGCGTGCAGCCCAAAGGCTCGCCGGCCGACCGCAAGGCCTTCCTGGTGCGCCTGCCGCAGCTGATGAAGGACCTCAACGAAGGCATCTTCCTGATCGGCTGGCCGCCGAAGGCCAAGAAGGACTTCTTTGCCAAGCTGCTGCCGGCGCATGCGGCCTCGCTCAAGCGCGAGTCGATGCGCATGCTCGACTACAACCTGTTGTCGCGCCAGCTCGACGCCATTCTGGCCACGCCGATGCCGCGTGCCGAAGACAACGTGCGCGGCCTGTCCGCCATTCCGGTGCTCGAAGACGTGGTGATCGAGCCCTTCACCTCCGAAGAAGCGCAGCGCATCGGCCTGGTCCAGGAAAGCGCGATCGACTGGGACGGCAGCGTTGACATCGACCTCTCGGCCGAAGAGGCCGAGCCCGAAGTCACCGAACACGACCAGATGATCGATGGGCTGCCCGAGCCCGAACCGATCGAGCCGACCCAGGGCGCATCGCTCGCCGACCATGTGCAGATCGGTTTTTCCTACCGAATGCATTTCGAAGGCTCGTGGCACAAGGTGCGGCTGTCGCACATCAGCCCGGGGCGCACCTTCTTCGTCTTCACGCGCGGCAAGGACCACCAGCACGCGATCTCGATGACCGCACGCATGCTCTACCGCCTGTGCGAAACCGGGCGCCTGCGCGCCTTCGAGAACGCCTACCTGATCGAGCGTGCGACGGCGCGTGCGCGCAAGCAATTGTCGGCGCTGCGCGGCGGCACCAGCAGCACGTCAGCGGCTTCGCTGTCCAGACACTAGACGACTTGCCTGCGGCCCTCGCGCTGGGCCCAGCGGATCGCCGCTTCGAGACTCGACGCATCGGCCACACCGCGGCCGGCAATGTCGAATGCCGTGCCGTGGTCGGGGCTGGTGCGCACGAAGGGCAGGCCGAGCGTGACGTTGACACCGTGTTCGACGCCAAGGTATTTGACCGGGATCAGGCCGTGGTCGTGCGTCATCGCGACGACCAGATCGAACTCGCCGCGGCGGGCGCGCATGAAGACGGTGTCGGGGGCGAACGGGCCCGCTGCGTCGATGCCTTCGGCGCATGCTGCAGCGATGGCCGGCGCGATGACCTTCTGCTCCTCGTCACCGAACAGCCCGTCTTCGCCAGCATGCGGATTCAGCCCGGCAACGGCGATGCGCTGCCCTTTGGCACTGCCGTTGGCGATGCGCAGTGTGCCCAGCACCGCATCGAACGTCAACGCGTCGATCGCGCTTTTGAGCGACTGGTGGATCGTTACGAGCACGACGCGCAGCTCGTCGTTGGCCAGCATCATGCGCACCGGCATGCCACCGGCGAGCGCTTGCAGCATTTCGGTGTGACCGGGGTACGGCACACCGGCGGCGGCCAGTGCAGCCTTGTGGATCGGCGCGGTGACGATCGCGCAGCCATCGCCGCGTTGCACTGCGCGCACCGCGGCTTCAATGCACACCGCAGCGGCCTTGCCGGCGCGCGCATCGACCGCACCCCACGCGAGTTGATCCAGCGCCAACGGCAGGCCCTCGGGTTGCCACACTGGCACACAGCGCGGCGGACATTGCGACACCTCGCGGGGTGACTCGAGCCGCGCGATCGGCCACGGGTCGTTCAGCAGCGCCATCGCACGCCGCATCGCGCCGACATCGGCGACCACCACAGCACCGTCAGCAGCGCCGCGCTGAAACGCACGCGCAACAATCTCGGGGCCGATGCCCACCGGATCGCCCATCGTGATCAACCGCGGCAACGCACTCATGCGGGGTTGTCGATCTCGATGAACCGATGTTCGATGCCGAACTGCTCGGCCACATGCGCTGCCACCGCCGGTGCGCCGAAGCGCTCGGTCGCGTGATGTCCGCAGGCAAGGAAGGCCACGCCGGTCTCCCGCGCCAGATGCGCCTGCGGCTCCGACACCTCGCCGGTGATGAAGGCATCGACACCGGCGGCGATCGCCGCCTCGAAATAACCTTGCGCACCGCCGGTGCACCAGCCGATGCGCTTCAACGCGCGGCCGTCGCCGGGCAGCACCAGCGGCGCTCGTGCCAGCGCAGCATGCGCGCGTTGGGCAAGCGCTGCCAGCGAACGCTCTTGCATCGCTGGCCCGGCAAAGCCCAGTTCCTGCTCGCCAAAACGCGAATCAGCGATGAGGCCTAACTGCAATCCCAACTGCGCGTTGTTGCCGAACTCGGCATGTGCATCGAGCGGCAGGTGGTACGCAAAGAGGTTGATGCCATGCGCCATCAAGCGCTTCACGCGCTCGGCCAGCCAGCCAGTGAGCCGCCCGTCCTGGCCGCGCCAGAACAGGCCGTGGTGGACCAGGATCGCATCGGCCTGGGCTTCGATCGCGGCGTCGATCAGGGCGCGGCTCGCCGTCACGCCGGAGACGAGGCGAGTCACCTCGGCGCGGCCCTCGACCTGCAAACCGTTCGGCCCATAATCCTTGAAGCGGTCCACCGCCAGCAGCGTGGCGAGGTGGCTTTCGATTTGATTGCGTGCAGCCATCGTTGCCTCAGTATTCCATGCGCCGACTCTGGTTGATCTTTTCACAGGCCGTCACCGTGGCCTTGGCGCTGCTGTTTGTCGTGGCGACGCTCAAACCCGAATGGCTCAACCGTGCGCCCGGGCAGATGTTGCCGCAGATCGTCTCGATCTCGACGGCGCCCGATGTCGGGGTGGCCGCGGCGGTGCCCGGCAGTCTGGCCGCCGCCGCCAAGCGCGCCTCAGCCGCCGTCGTCAGCATCGCCGCCAGCAAGACGCCGCAGGGCAACCCGCACGCCGACGACCCCTGGTTCCGATTTTTCTTCGGCCAGCGCGGCGCGCCACCCGGCATGGAGCCACAGCGTGGCCTCGGCTCGGGCGTGATCGTTTCGGCCGAGGGCTATCTGATCACCAACCACCATGTGGTCGACGGCGCCGACGAGATCGAGGTCATGCTCGCTGATGGCCGCCAGGCGCAGGCCAAGATTGTCGGCACCGATCCGGAAACCGATGTCGCTGTGCTCAAGATCAGCCTCGACAAGCTGCCCGCAGTCACCTTCGGCAACTCCGAGCGCTTGCAGGTGGGCGATGCGGTGCTGGCCATCGGCAACCAATTCGGAGTCGGCCAGACCGTCACGTCGGGCATCGTCAGCGCACTCGACCGCAGAGGCCTGGGCCTCAACACTTTCGAGAATTTCATCCAGACCGACGCCGCCATCAACCCTGGCAACTCCGGCGGCGCGCTGGTCGATTCGAGCGGCAACTTGGTCGGCATCAACACCGCCATCTTCTCACGCACTGGCGGCAGCCTGGGCATCGGCTTTGCCATCCCCGCCGCCACCGCTCGCGGGGTGATGGAAGGCTTGATCAAGGACGGCCGCGTCATCCGCGGCTGGATCGGCGTAGAGCCGCGCGACCTCACGCCAGACATGGCCGACACGCTGCGGCTGCCGGTCAAGAGCGGCGTGCTCATCACCGGCGTGCTGCAGGACGGCCCGGCCAGCAGCGGCGGCATCCAGCCCGGCGATGTCGTCATCCGCATCGGCGACACCGCGGTGGCCAACACCGCCGAGCTGCTCAACGCCGTGGCTTCGTTGCCGCCAGGCAGCAATGCGGCGATTGCCGTGCAACGCGGCGACAAGGCATTGACGGTGACAGTGAAGGTGGCGCAACGCCCGCCGCGCCGTCAAGCCGCGCAATGACCGGTGCGGGCGCCGGGGCAGCGACTTCACGTCGACTTCACACGCGCCGCTTCTTCCCTTCGTGACCCCTTCCTAAGGGGTTCACCCCCACGCGCGAACCTTGCGTTCATGCCACCGGCTGTCGGTGGCGCGACCGCACAAGGAACGCCCACATGCCTGCCCACCACGACATTCCGACGATCGCGCCGAAGAGCCGCATCGGCCGGGTCATTCTGGCGATCGCCACGTCACTGTTCGCGGCGGCGCTGATCATCGCCTGGTCACCGGCCCATGCCGACGACAGTGAAGCCGCCCAGCGCGAAGGGCCGTACTTCCACATCGCCAGCACCGACCCGAGCGTCGATCGGCTGCCATTGAAGAGCACGAAAGTGGATGCGCGCATCGTCGGCCCGATCGCCGATGTGCGCGTGACACAGCGCTACAAGAACGAGGGTCAGCGCACGATCGAAGCCAAGTATGTGTTTCCCGGTTCGACGCAGGCGGCCGTGCACGCGATGACGGTGCGCCTCGGCGACCGCGTGCTCAACGCCACGATCCGCGAGAAGCAGCGCGCCAAGCTCGAATACGAAGCCGCGAAGAAGGAAGGCAAGACCGCGGCCCTGCTCGACCAGCACCGTCCCAACGTCTTCCAGATGAACGTCGCCAACATCCTGCCCGGCGACGAAGTGATCGTCGAGCTGCGCTACACCGAGCTGCTCTTGCCGACCGACGGGCGCTACCGCTTCGTGTACCCGACGGTCGTCGGGCCGCGCTACCACGTGGCGAAGAGCGAAGGCGGCATATCGGCGTTCCCCGCCACGGCGCACCTGCCGGAAGGCCAAACGTCCACCACCGCTTTCGACCTGACGGTGAACTTCGCGTCGCCGCTGCCGGTCGCCGACATCGAATCATCGTCGCACAAACTGGAAGTCAAAGGCGAGTCCAGCGCGCAAGCCGAAGTCGCTCTCGCCAATGAAGGCACGCCAGCCAACAACCGCGACTTCATCCTCGAGTACCGCCTGGCCGGCAGCACCACCGCCGGCGGCCTGACGCTCTACCCCGGCAAGAGCGGCGAAGACAACTACTTCCTCGCCCTCGTCGAGCCGCCGCAGGCGATCGCCACTTCGATGATCAACCCGCGCGAGTACGTGTTTGTGGTCGACATCTCTGGCTCGATGCACGGCTTTCCGCTCGACACGGCGAAGACCTTGCTTCGGCACCTGATCGGCGGCCTGCGCGCCAGTGACTCCTTCAACGTGCTGCTGTTCTCCGGCAGCAACCGCATGCTGTCCGACACGCCGGTGCCGGCGACACGCGCCAACGTCGAGCGTGCGATCGCCACCATCGACAACCTGCGTGCCGGCGGCAGTACCGAAATCGTGCCGGCGCTGGAGCGCATCGCCGCGCTGCCGAAGAACCCCGAGGTGGCGCGCACGGTGATCGTCGTCACCGACGGCTATGTCAGCGTCGAAGAGCGCGTCTTTGCGCTGGTGCGCAAGAACCTCGGCAACAGCAATGTCTTTGCGTTCGGCATCGGCTCGTCGGTGAACCGGCACCTGATCGAAGGCATCGCGCGCGCCGGCCAGGGCGAACCCTTCGTCGTCACCAAGCCGGCGCTTGCTGCCGCGCAAGCCGAGCGCCTGCGCAAGATCATCGACGCGCCGGTGCTGACCAGCGTGCGTGCGCGCTTCGACGGCCTCGATGTGTACGACGTGGAACCGGCACGCCTGGACGCGCTGCCCGACGTGCTCGGCGGCCGGCCGGTGGCGCTCTTCGGCAAGTGGCGCGGCGAAGCCAAGGGCCAATTGGTGCTCGACGGCCGCGCTGCGAGTGGCGACTGGCAGCAGGTCGTGCCCGTGGCCACGCCCGACCCGGACGCGCAAGCGCTGCGCCTGCTGTGGGCCCGCCGCCGCATCCAGCAACTGTCGGACGAAGAAGCCCTGGTCGGCGGCAACGCCAAGCGCGACGCCATCACCACGCTCGGCCTGCAGCACAGCCTGCTGACGCAGTACACCAGCTTCATAGCGGTCGACCACATCGTGCGCCACCTAGATGCCGACAACCGCGCCGTCAGCGTCAACCACCCACTGCCGCTGCCGCAAGGCGTGAGCAACAACGCCATTGGAACTGCTGTGCCCAGCACGCCGGAGCCGGCGGCCTGGTTCGCGCTGCTCGTCGCGCTGAGCCTTGTCGTGGCCGGCGTGGCGCATGCACGCCGCCATCGTTGAGGCAATCACCATGTCGCTCGCAAGCACCCTGCCCTGCCGCCCGGTGATCGTCACCGCGCCGGCCTGGCTGGCGATTCACGCCCTGGCCCTCTGGCCGCACGGCGCCTGGGCCGCGCGCCGGGTCGCCGACGGCTCGGACGATCCTCTCGGCATCGCCGCGCTCGCAGTGCTGCTGTTGTGGCTGTGGCAGACACGCCAGTCGCTGCGCGCCACGCCGAGCCTGGCGTGGCTCGGAGCGGCTGGCGCATTGACCATGGCCGCTACCGCCGCGCTGTTCACGGCCCCGCCGCTGGCCGCCGCACTGATCGCCGCGCTGGCGATCAGTGCGCATGTCTTCGCCTGGCTGCCCGACCGTTCACCGCGCGCCGCACTCGCGGGCCTCGCACTGCTCGCGCTGCCGCTGATCGCGTCGCTGCAGTTCTACGCCGGCTACCCACTGCGCGTCTTCACCGCGCAGTTCAGCGCGTGGCTGCTGCAGGCTGCAAACGTTGAGGCCGAGCGCAGTGGTGCGGCAATGACAGTGAACAGCCAGCTCGTCATCGTCGATGCGCCGTGCTCGGGCGTGCAGATGGCGTGGCTGGCGTACTTCGCTGCCTGCAGTGTCGCGCTGTTCACGCAGCGCCGCGACGGCGCGTTCCTGCGCCGTCTGCCGCTGATCAGCCTCGTCGTGCTCACCGGCAACGTGTTGCGCAATACGACGCTGGTGGCGCTCGAAGCGCGGCCGCAAAGTCTTGCGCCTTGGGCGCACGAGGCGATCGGCATTGTCTGGCTCGTCGTCGTGATCGGCCTGGCCGTGCGCTTGATGATGGCGCCGCACAGGAGTTGGAAATGAAAAAGACCTGGGGCAACAACGCCGCAGAACAGTGGCCGTTTGCGCTGATGGCGCTCGTCCTCTGGTGCGCGATGCTTCCGCTGGCGATGACGAAGGCCCCCGCTGCGCCACAGAACGTCACGACGCACGGCGAGTGGCCGACGCAGTGGCGCGGCGAGCCGCTGCAACCGCTGGCCCTGTCCGCCGTTGAACGCCGCTTCGCCGCGCAGTTCCCGGGCCGCATCGCGCGCTTCGCCGTGGCCGACGGCAGCGAACTCGTGCTGCGCGAAGTGAACCGTCCGACGCGCATGCTGCACCCCGCCGCCGATTGCTGGCGCGGCATTGGCTGGCGCATCGATGCCACGCGCCTGGAGGCCGATGCCGAATCGCTGCTGTGGCGCTGCTTCGAGGCCTCCCGAGACGGCCATCGCGTGCGCGTCTGCGAACGCATCGTCGATGCGCAGGGCCACGCGTTCACCGACACCTCGGCCTGGTTCTGGGCGGCCTCATTGGACAAGAGCGCCGGCCCGTGGCGCGCGATCACTCGCGTGGAGAGTCTGTAGTGAAAGTTCGTCGATGGTTTCTATTTGCCGCAGTGCTGCTCACCGTGGCGGGTTCGATGGCTGCTGCGCTCGCCGCGGTCGCGTGGAACTCGTTCGCTGCGCGCGGCGGCGAGTGGTCTCATCCGGTGCGCTTCACGCTCGCTGGCCACGCCTTCGAGCGAGACATGAGCATGGCCGTGCTCCTGCGCGCCGCGACGCACCCGCTGGCGGCACGCGTGATCGATGGCCGCTCGCTGACCACCGCGCAGGGCCGCTGGCAGTTGAGCGCGCGGCCGGATGGCAGCATCGCCGCGCGCTGCGAGCCGTGCCGCTTTTCCATGCCCGTGCTCGGCCCGCAACCGCTGATCGTCGAGCGCGCCGAACTCGTGCTGCGCAACAACGGGGCCGACCGCTACCGCGGCACGCTGCGACTCGGCCAGCAACGCACGATCACGCTCGAAGGCCGCGCGCAGTTCGATCGCTCGGGCCAGCTCGCGATCGAGGCCAGGCTGGCGCCGACGTCGATGGCCGACGCGGTGCACGTGCTCGGCAGCGACCTGCCCGAGCGCAACACGGTGCAGGTCAAAGGCACGCTGGCCTTCACGTTGTCGGCGCAGTCGCAGCATGGCCCGTGGCGCATCAAGCCGGCGGTCGAAGGCTTTGAAGTCGCTGGCCTCGGCACCGAACGCTTCGCCGACATGCAACGCCCCGCGGCCTGCCGCGTCGATGCGCAGAGCAGCGTGCCGACGATCAGCGGCTGGTTGCCGCGCGCCGTGATCGCCGCCGAAGACGCGCGATTTGCCGAGCACCCGGGCTACGACCTGCAGGCGCTGACCGATGCGCTGCAGCACAACCAGAAACCCGGCGCGGCGATCGCCGGGGCCAGCACGCTGACGCAACAACTGGCCAAGCTCGTCGTGACTGGAGACGAGCGCAGCGCCTCGCGCAAGCTGCGTGAGCTGCTGTACGCCGTGGAGATGGAGCGCACGCTCGGCAAGGCGCGCATCCTGCAGCTCTACCTGGCGTTGGCGCCGTGGGGCGACGGCGTTTGCGGGGCCGAGCGCGCCGTGCGCGTGCATCTCGGTCAGCGCGATGCACAGGCGGTTGGCCCGGTGGCGGCGGCCTGGCTGGCGAGCCTGCTGCCCGCGCCCGATGCGTTTCTGAAATCGGAACACGCTGCGCTGGAAGTCGACCAGGCGCGTGTGTCGCGGGTGATCGACGCGATGCGCCCCATGTCGCCGGAGCGCCGCGACAAGGCCCAGGTGGCGCTGTTGTTCTGGAACCCGCCCGCGCTGACACGCCTGCGCGAAGCAGCACCGCCGCCAGCCCCTGCGACGCCG
>JANOEG010000150.1:0-5394 GCA_031413095.1 Burkholderiales bacterium
AGGTGCTCAACCCCAGCGTCACGCCGCCGTTCCAACTCGACGACGAGAACCTGTCGGAGACGGTGCGCCTGACGCACCGCGTGCTCGACCTGCGCCGCCCGGCGATGCAGCGCAACATGATGCTGCGCTACCGCGTGGCGATGGAGGTGCGCAAGTTTCTCGACGCCAATGGGTTCATCGACATCGAAACGCCGATGCTCACCAAGAGCACGCCCGAAGGTGCGCGCGACTACCTCGTGCCGTCGCGCGTGCACGACGGCATGTTCTTCGCGCTGCCGCAATCGCCGCAGTTGTTCAAGCAGTTGCTGATGGTGGCCGGCTTCGACCGCTACTACCAGATCACCAAGTGCTTCCGCGACGAAGACCTGCGCGCCGACCGCCAGCCCGAGTTCACGCAGATCGACATCGAAACTTCCTTCCTCACCGAGGAAGAGATCCGGACGATGTTCGAGGGCATGATCCGCAGCACCTTCCACCACGCCATCGGTGTCGAGCTGCCGCCGTTCCCGGTGATGACCTGGACCGACGCGATGCGCCTGTACGGCTCCGACAAACCCGACCTGCGTGTGAAGCTGGAGTTCACCGAGCTCACCGACGTCATGAAGGACGTCGACTTCAAGGTCTTCTCAGGGCCTGCCAATCACGCCGAAGGCCGTGTCGTCGCGCTGCGCGTGCCCGGCGGCGCCGAGATGAGCCGCGGCGAGATCGACGGCTACACCGAGTTCGTCAAGATCTACGGTGCCAAGGGATTGGCGTGGATCAAGGTCAACGAGGCCGGTGCCGGCCGCGATGGCTTGCAATCGCCGATCGTCAAGAACATTCATGACAGAGCGCTGGCTGAAATCATGAAGCGCACCGGTGCGCGCAATGGCGACCTGATCTTCTTCGGCGCCGACAAGGCCAAGGTCGTCAACGACGGCATCGGCGCCTTGCGCGTCAAAGTTGGCCACAGCGAGTTCGGCAAGACCAAGGGCCTGGCGCATGGCGACTGGGAGCCGCTGTGGGTGATCGACTTCCCGATGTTCGAGCATGACGACGACGCACAGCGCTGGAACGCCGTGCACCATCCGTTCACGAGCCCGAAGGACGGCCACGAAGACTGGCTCGAAACCGACCCGGGGCGCTGCGTCGCCAAGGCCTACGACGTGGTCCTGAACGGCATCGAGCTCGGCGGCGGCTCGGTGCGGATCCACCGCGAAGAGGTGCAGAGCAAGGTCTTCCGCGCCCTGAAGATCAGCGCCGAAGAAGCGAAGTTGAAGTTCGGCTTCCTGCTCGACGCGTTGCAGTACGGCGCCCCACCGCACGGCGGCATCGCCATCGGCCTCGATCGTTTTGTGATGTTGATGACCGGGGCAGAAAGCCTGCGCGATGTCATCGCGTTCCCGAAGACACAGCGTGCACAGGATCTGCTGACCAATGCACCAGGCCCGGTGGACGAGAAGCAGTTGCGCGAGCTGCACATCCGCCTGCGCAACACCGGCGCCACGGCCTGACGCATTTCATGGCGAGCACGGCATCGCCAAGCGCTGCGGACCGCGTCGCCGAGCTCGACTTGCTGCGCGGCTTCGCGGCCTTGCTGATGGTCTTCAACCACGTCGGCTACGCGGCGTTGAATCCGCAAGCCGCGCAGCACGGCGCATCCGGCGCCGTCGTGTTTCTTGGCAGCATGGCGCCGGTGCTGTTCTTCTTTGCCACCGGCTTTGGCGGCGGCCTGGCCAAGCGCCCGGCCCCGTGGCGTTCGGTGGCCGACAAGGTGCTGCTGCTCGTGTTGGCCGATCAGTTTCTAGGCTGGACGCTCGGCCGGTCGCTCGGTCTGGACTTTTTTGGCTTCATTGCCGTGAGCATGGTCGCCGCGCGGCTGGTGATGGCCACGCCGCAGCCGGTGACCGTGGCTGCGGTGAGCATCGTCGCCGTGCTGCTGCTGCGCTACGGGCTTGGCCAGACGTGGGTGGCAGCGCCCGGCGACTACGGCGTGCTCGAGTGGGGGCTCGGCGTGACCCCGCACGACGCAGTGTCCTACCCCGCCACGCCGTGGCTGGCATATCCGCTATCGGGCGTTGCCCTGGGCGTGCTCTATCGCCGCCACGCTGGCCGCATCTCCCCAAGTTCATGGATGCTCATGGTTGCCGTGATCATCGTCTGCGCGGTGGGCGCTGTGGTGTTGGCAAGCGGCGGCAGCTCCTTTCATCGGTGGGGCAGCGTGGCGGCGGCTTTCTTCGCGCTGTCGGTGGTGGTCTTGCTCTGCTCGGCAATGTTGAGTGTGGTCCTGACGCGTCACGCGCCGCGTATCGCCACCACCCTCGCACTCGGCGGTGTGGCTTCGTTTGCCGTTGTGCCTGTGCACTATGCGATGGTGCGCAGCGGTGCCCTGCGCGCGCAAGGCGACATGGTGTTCTACCTCGTTGCGGCCGTGCTCATTGCTGTGCTGAGCTTCGTCTTTTCCAACGCCTTCGAGCGTGCGGCGCAGGTCTGGTCGCGCACGCGACATCGGGGACTCCTGATCGTGGTCGCAATCATCGTCATCGTGGCGGCTGGCATCTCCACCTTCGCCTTGGCGCGCGGCGGCTCGCCCGCCGCAGCGCAAGCGGCGGCGACCGTGGGACAGTTGGCCATCGGCCTGTTGTTCGCGTGGCGGGTCGGCCTGTTCGCGAGGGCAAGCCAGTGACAACCGTGCGTCCGTACAAGATCCCGGAGTCGGTGCTCGTGGTGATCCATACGCCTGCGCTCGACGTGTTGCTGATCGAGCGCGCAGACAAACCAGGCTACTGGCAAAGCGTGACCGGATCCAAGGACCGCATCGATGAACCCATCGCAGAGACCTGCACGCGAGAAGTCGCGGAGGAAACCGGCATCGTCATCGGCAGCGCTGAGGTGCCGCGCTCGTCACTGTGCGACTGGGCTTTGCAGAACGTCTATGAGATCTACCCGGTCTGGCGGCACCGCTATGCACCCGGTGTGACGCACAACACCGAACATGTGTTTGGCCTCAGTGTGCCTGTGGGCACGCCGGTGCAGCTCAGTCCGCGCGAGCACGTGGCGCACGTCTGGTTGCCTTGGCGCGAGGCCGCCGACCGCTGCTTCTCGCCGAGCAACGCGGAAGCGGTGCTGATGCTGCCGCGCTTCATGTCTTCATGAAGCCCCGCGCCTTACACAGCCAGTTGCCACTGGGCGCCGACGAGTCGCGCTTGCGCGTGGCCACCTACAACATCCACAAGGGTGTGCGCGGCCTGGGCATGCGCAAGCGCCTGGAGATCCACAACCTCGGCCTGGGCATCGAGGCGCTGGATGCCGATCTGGTCTTCCTGCAGGAGGTGCGCCTCTACAACGCGCCCGACGCGCGGCGCTTCGAGCGCACCTGGTTCGGCTGGCCTGCGGAAGGGCAGGCCGAATTCCTCGCCCCGGAAGGCTACTCGGCCGCGTACCGCAGCAATGCGATCACGCGCCACGGCGAGCATGGCAACGCGCTGCTGTCGCGCTGGCCGCTCGGCGACGTGGGTCATCACGATGTCAGCGACCACCGCTTCGAGCAGCGCGGCTTGCTGCACGTGCCGGTGCATTGGCAAGGTGGCATCGTGCATGCGGTGGTCGCGCACCTCGGGCTGATCCATTCGAGCCGCGTCCGCCAGCTGCAACTGCTCGCCGCCTACCTCGAGGCCGAAGTGCCACGAGACGGGCCGCTGATCGTGGCCGGCGACTTCAACGACTGGGGCGAGCGTCTCGATGCGCCGATGCAGGCCATGGGCCTGAAGCGCGCTGTTAGCACGCGCGTGCGTCCGACCTTCCCGTCGCGCGTGCCGATGTTCGCGCTCGACCGCATCTACACGCGCGAACTGACCTGCCAAATGACGCACGTGCCGCGCGGCGCGGCGTGGGCGCGCATGTCCGACCACCTGCCGCTGGTGGCCGAGTTCGAACTGACAGCGTCGGCCGCACGATGACCGACGTGGCCGTTGCCCGGGAACCTGTTGCCGAGAGCGAGGCGGTTTTCTCCGGCGGCAACGAGGTCCAGCTGCTGTCCGGTGGCGATGAGCTGTTTCCAGCGATGCATGCGGCGATCGCCTCGGCGCGCGACGAAGTCTGGCTGGCGACCTACATCTTTCATCACGACGACGCTGCACGGGCCATGGCGCAAGCCCTCGTGGCCGCCGCAGTGCGCGGCGTGCGCGTGCGCGTCGTCGTCGATGGCTTCGGCTCGAAGGCCAGCCTGCACGCGCTGCGCGAATGGTTCAAAGGCAGCGCGGTGGCGCTGGCGGTGTTCCGGCCGCTCGACCGCTGGACCGCGTATTTGCAGCCGGGCCAGTTGCGCCGCCTGCACCAGAAGCTGCTGGCGGTCGACGACGAGTGCGGCTTCGTCGGCGGCATCAACATCATCGATGACCGCATCGACATGAACCACGGCCGCACGGCCACACCGCGCCTGGACTTTGCCGTGGCACTGCGGGGACCGGTGGTCCAGCCGGTGGCGCAAACGGCGCGTGCGATGTGGACGCGCGCCGCCTTCGGCCACGAGTGGCGCGAAGAGCTGATCTCACTGGCGCGCAGCGCCGAGCCGCTGTCCGGCGCGCGAGCACTGCTGCAGCAACTGCGCATCGTGCCGCGCAACGCCGCGCGCGCGGCCGAAACGCTGCAGCCGATGCAGGCCGCCTTCGTCGTGCGCGACAACCTGCGCCAGCGCCGCGCCATCGAGCGCAGCTACATCCATGCGCTCGACAGCGCGCGCACGCGCATCGACATCGTCTGTCCGTACTTCTACCCCGGTCGCATTTTCCGGCGCACGCTGCGCAATGCGGCGCGGCGCGGCGTGCGCGTGCGCCTGCTGCTGCAAGGCAAGCTCGACTACCGCATTGCTGGCCTGGCGGCGCAGGTGCTGTACGACGAGTTGCTGTCGCACGGCGTCAAGATCCATGAATACACACCGGCGTTCCTGCACGCCAAGGTGGCGTTGGCCGACGACGACTGGGCGACGGTCGGCAGCTCCAACATCGACCCGCTGTCGCTGCTGCTCAACCTCGAAGCCAACGTCGTAGTCCGCGACGCGCGTTTTTCTGCGTCGCTCGCCAATGCGTTCGAGCAGGCGTTGGCGGCATCGCGCGAAGTCACGGCGCCGCCGGTGCCGCGCGGTGTGCTGGCCACGTTGCGCCGCGGCTTCGTGGCCTGGGCCGCGCATTGGGTGATGCGCGTTGCCGGTCTCAGTGGACGCTATTGACCCGGCGCTTCACCGAAGCGGTTGGTCCCAGCCGTGCCGCGCATCAGGCCATTTTCGATCAGCGCCCAGATCCAGCCGATCACAGGCACGAAAGCGATCAGCGCCCACCAGCCAGGCTTGTCGCGGTCATGCCAGCGCTTGACGCTGATCGCCAGCGCCGGCCACAGCAGCAGCAGGTTGACAAGCAG
>JANOEG010000151.1:0-3398 GCA_031413095.1 Burkholderiales bacterium
CGCTGGTCCTCCTTGGTGTAGATGTCGTTGGTGACGACGACCAGGTCCCAGCGCTCACGCATCGCCTTGCACAGCTTTTCAACGAGCGTGGTCTTGCCCGAGCCCACGGGGCCGCCGACGCCGACGCGCAATGGAGGCAGCTTCTTCGTTCGGCCAGCGATGGAGTGCAATGTCATGAGCGGAACAGCCTCGAGTATTGGGTTTCGTGTTGCGACGATCGGATGGCCAGCAGCGGTGCGAAGGCCTGGCGCTGCTCGTCGCCGAGTGTGAGCGCGGTTTGTGCCAGCGGCGCCAATTCTTGCGCCAACTGCGCCAGGATGCGCTGGCCGGCGCTCTGACCCAGCGGCACCGACTTCAACGCTGCCTGCACCTGGTTCTCGGCCCAGGAGAAACCGTAGGCCAGCAGCGACTCGTGCGCGGCCGCGCCAGTTTGCACTGCAGCGAGCGCGAAGGCCATCGGCCAGGTGGGCGAGGGCGACAGCGCGGCGAGGATGGCCACGCGCTCGTCTGCGAGCGTTTGCTGGCGCAGCCATTCGAGCATCGAGCGTCCCATCTGTTCGGTCTGCGCGCGCAGCTCGCGCGACTCGCGGGTGATCAGCAGCCAGGTGTTGAGTTCGGTGATGCGGGGCGCGTCGTGCCGCGCCCAGGCGCTGTGGGCCGCCGCCACGAGCGGCAGGTCAGCGCGCGCCAAGCTGAGGTGCAGTTGATCGCGCAGCCACAGCAGGGCGCTCGGCTCGTCGTGAACGAGGGCCGCTTCGACCGCCGCTTCGAGCACGTCGGAATAACTGAAGCCACCCACCGGCAGCGCCGGCGATGCCAGCCGCATCAGGCCGAGCAAGGCAGCCGCTTGCATCAGTGAGGGGGGTGGTCGTGATCGTGGTGAGCGTGTGCGGCCGCGTACGCCCCGCCTTCCGGCTCGAACGGCGCCTGCACTTCACGCACGATCAGGTGCATCGATCGCAGCATGTCGGCGAGCACCGGATCCGGTTCGAGCTGCAGGTGATCGGGCTTGACCTCGAGTTGCACATGCCGGTTGCCCAGGTGGTACGCCGCACGCGGCAGATCGGCCGGGCCGCCATGCGCGGCACAGGCGGTGACGCGCAGCACCGCTTGCGGCGCCGCGATGACCCGAATCAGCGCGCCGTCTTCGGCGATGAGCACATCGCCACCGCGCACGACGCTGCCGCGCGGCAGGAACACGCCGAGCGCGCGGCCGGTGGAATCTGTGGTGTCGAAGCGGCTTTTCTGCCGCACGTCCCAGTCGAGCTCGATGCTGGCAGCGCGCTTGACCAGCACGGCGGCCAGGCCTCGTCCACCGGGGATGAGTTTGTTCACGCTGAGCATGGCGTCCTGACTTGCAGTGGCGTGGAGCGGCAGTTAGTATAACGAACGTTATAACGGAGGTGGGCCATGACCGCATTGAAACTCACGCAGATCGGCAACTCGGTCGGCGTCATCCTGCCCAAGGAAGTGCTGGCGCGCTTGAAGCTCGAAAAAGGCGACACGGTGTTCGTCACCGATGCGGCCAATGGGGTGATGTTGACGCCTTACGACCCAGCGCTCGATGCGCAGCTCGACGCCGGACGCGAGTTCATGCGCGAGTACCGCGACACGTTTCATCAGCTCGCGAAATGAACGATGCCTGGCGCTGGGTGGACCGGCGCGCCCTGGTGCTGCTCCACGACGAAAGCCTGGCCGAGCATGGCGGCGCCAGCGGCCTGCGCGATGAGGGGCTCCTGGAGTCGGCGCTGGCCCGACCCCTCAACCTGGCCGCCTACGGTTCGCCCGACGTTCACGCATTGGCCGCCGCCTATGGCGTTGGACTGGCCAAGAATCACCCTTTTGTCGATGGCAACAAGCGCGCCGCGTTTCTTGCCGTCGGCATGTTTCTCGTCCTAAATGGGTGGCGGCTGACAGCGCCGCAGGCGGATGCAACGCTGACCATGCTCGCCGTCGCCGCGGGCCAGATGGACGAAACCGCCTTCGCCCGCTGGCTGCGCCAGCACACCCGCGCGCGCTGATGCGTCACCGCGGCGCTTTGCGCCGCCGAGCCGTCGATTCGTCGCAAAGCGCTTCTGCGGCGACCCGCTTCCTCCCATCATCGCGCCACTGACCTCAAGGAGTGCCTGTGATGAACCCGATCCGTGACCTCACCCATGCCGTGACGATGCCGTTCAAGGCCCTGTTCGTTGTCGGCTTGTGCGCTCTCATCAACGCCATGACCTCGCCCGGCCACTGGTGGTTCCAGTGGGTGGCGCTGGGCATGGGCATTGCCACGGTCGTCGCGCTGGCCAAGGGCCTGCGCGCGGCGCTCGTGCTCGGCCTGTTGGCGCTGGCCGGTGGGTGGCTCTACCGCCGCTACGGCGCTGCTGCACGCGACAGTTTTTCGCAGTGGGCTGCCGACACCCAGCCGCGCGCTGCCGACGTCTTGCGCCGCGTCATGTCCTTGCCGACACAGCCGGCGCGCTGAGCTGCGCGTTTGCACCATGCGCGTCGCGGCGCTCTGCCGCCCCTCGTGAGCCGTGCATGATGGCGCCTCCAAGCCAGCCGATCACACGCCATGACATACGAGACGCTCACCGTCACGCTCGACGACGCCATAGCCACGGTGCGACTGGCCCGGCCCGACAAGGCCAACGCGATGAACCTGGCGATGTGGCACGACCTCCGCCGCGCCTTCGAGTGGATCGACGCCACACCCGCGGCGCGAGTGGCGGTGCTCGAAGGCGAGGGCAAGCACTTCAGTGCCGGCATCGATCTGCAGATGATGGCAGGCCTGTTGCCGCAGGTGCACGACGAGTGCGACGGCCGCACGCGCGAAGCGCTGCGCCGCGTCATCCTCGATCTGCAGGACACGCTGACCAGCCTCGAGCGCTGCCGCAAACCCGTTCTGGCTGGCGTGCACGGCGTCTGTGTCGGCGGCGGGGTCGATCTGATCTGCTGCGCCGACATGCGTTACGCCGCGGCCGACGCGCAGTTCGTCATCAAGGAGATTGACCTCGGCATGGTGGCCGACGTCGGCACGCTGCAGCGCCTGCCCAAGCTGATCGGCGGCCAGGGCCTAGTGCGCGAACTGGCCTTTACCGGGCGTGCAGTCGATGCCGCCGAGGCCAAAGCGATCGGCCTCGTCAACCGCGTCTTTGACTCGCGCGAGGCGCTGCAAGCCGGCGTGCGTGAGATCGCGGCTGCGATTGCCGCCAAATCGCCGCTGGCCATCCGCGGCGTCAAGGAGATGCTGAACTACAGCCGTGACCACACGGTGGCCGACGGTCTGAACCATGTGGCGACGTGGAATGCGGCGATGCTGCTGTCCGACGATCTGACGGCCGCGATGACTGCTGCGCAGCAGCGCAAGCCGGTGCGCTTTCGCGATTGATCGCGCGCCGGCGGTGCTTCGA
>JANOEG010000152.1:0-6026 GCA_031413095.1 Burkholderiales bacterium
GGCAGCTTCACCAACACCGACCGCCTGGTGCAGATCGGCCGTCAGGCGATCACGCCCCCCGG
This sequence comes from Burkholderiales bacterium, assembly GCA_031413095.1. GTDB lineage: Bacteria > Pseudomonadota > Gammaproteobacteria > Burkholderiales > Burkholderiaceae_C > CADEEN01. The sequence continues at coordinate 63 of JANOEG010000152.1, forward strand.
CGATGCGCGGCAGGACCTGTGGATCATCGAGCAGATCGCCAACCAGCTCGGCTGCGGTTGGAACTACGGCCATGTGTCCGAAGTCTTCGACGAGATGCGCCACACGATGCCCAGCATCGGCGGCATCACCTGGGAGCGGCTCGAACGCGAGCACGCGGTGACCTATCCCTGTGTCGCCGAGGGCGACCCGGGGCAGAGCGTGGTCTTCACCGACGACTTCCCGCGCGAAGGGGGCAGGGCGCGCTTCGTGCCGGCCGACATCATCCAGGCGAACGAGCGGCCCGATGCCGAGTACCCACTGGTGCTGATCACCGGTCGTCAGTTGGAGCATTGGCACACCGGCAGCATGACGCGCCGCGCGTCGATGCTCGATGCGATCGAACCCGATCCGACGGCGCTGGTGCACCCGCTCGACCTCGACGGGCTCGGTGTGCGTCCCGGTGAGCTGCTGACGATCGCATCGCGCCGCGGCACTGTGTGTCTGTACGCACGCGCCGACGACGGCATGCCGCGCGGCGCGGTCTTCGTGCCGTTCTGCTACTACGAGGCGGCGATCAACACGCTGACCAACGCCGCGCTCGACCCGTTCGCGAAGATCCCGGAGTTCAAGTACTGCGCGGTCAAGGTCACGCCCGGTGGCGACGCGCCGGTGCAGAGCAGCTACGGTGGCGGGCAGATTCTCGCGGCGCGGGGCGCCTGACGAGCCACCTCACTCTGCACGCCGCACCTCCATCACGCCGTTGCTCGTGACCTCGGCGTAGACCGCCGGGTCCTTCAGCGCCAAGTGCATCACGATCTTTGCGGCCTGGTGCCGCACCACGCGGTTGGCGGCGATGCCCACCACCACCAGCAGCGCGCCCGGTAGCGCCTGGCCGGCGAGCGCAAGCGCCGCGCCGACGGCAATGAACGCAATCGCCAGCACGTTGCAGTGCGTGCGCTGCACGATGTAGGGCCGCACCAACCGCGGATTGACGACGATGCGAAATCGTCCGTGCGGCAGGCCGGCGCGGAACTCGTCGTGCGCGATGTAGGGGACGGCGTCGTCCTCGGCAGCCTGGGTCACGGCGTCTCCTCCAGCAGATCTCAGGCGAACGCGCGCCAGGCCATGTAGCCGGCCACGCCGTACAGCAGCACGGCGAACAGACGCCGGAACGCCTGCACGTTCATCGCATGCGCCGCGCGCGCACCCAGCGGCGCCATCGTCACGCTGGCCGCGGCGACGATGGCCAGCGCCGGCAGGTAGAGGTAGCCGAACGCGCCGGGAATCGACGGCGGCAGCGACCAGCCGCCGATCACGTAGCCGAGCGTGCTCGCCAGTGCGATCGGAAAGCCCAGCGCAGCCGCCGTGCCGACGGCGCTGTGCAGCGGCACGTTGCACCACGTCATGAAGGGCACCGTCATGAAGGCACCGCCGGCGCCGACGAGCCCGGACAACAGGCCGATGGCGCTGCCGACGGCCGCCTGCCCCCATGGCGGAGGCAACACGCGCGTTGCGCGCGGCTTGCGGTTGATCAGCATCTGCGTTGCCGAGTAGCCGACGAACAGCGCGAAGACGATGCCGAGTGCCGGCCCCTTGATCAGCGCGAACATGCCGGCGCCAGCAATCAGGCCGCCAGCCACGATGCCGGGCGACATCGCGCGCACGATGTCCCACCGCACCGCGCCGTGCCGCTGGTGCGCGCGCACGCTGGCCAGCGACGTGAAGACGATGGTGGCCATCGCGGTGGCGATCGCCATCTTGATCGACAGGTCACCGGCCACGCCGCGGGTGGTGAGCATCGTGGTCAGGAACGGCACCTGGACCATGCCGCCGCCAATGCCGAGCAGGCCGGCCAGAAAGCCGGTGACGGTGCCCATCAGCACCAACTCGACGATGAACAGCGGGTCGATGGCGCGCTAGCTCAGAAGCTTGATGACGGCGCGCCACTCGGCTGCAGTCACCGGCGTGATTGACAGTCGGTTGCCGCGTTGCAGCGTGCGCATGTCTGCCAATGCGGGTGTGGCGCGCATCTCGTCGAGCGAGACCAGCCGTGTCTTCCTGACGAGCCGCACGTCAACGTTCATCCAGCGCGGCTCTTCGCGCGTGGACTTCGCATCGAAGTACTTGCTCTTCCTGTCGAACTGCGTCGCATCGGGATAGGCGTTCGACGCCACCTCGGCCAGGCCAACGATGCCCGGCTCGGGGCACGACGAGTGATAGAACAGAACACCGTCGCCAGCCTTCATCTCGTCGCGCATGAAGTTGCGCGCCTGGTAGTTGCGCACGCCGTACCAGGCCACGGTCTGCTTCGGCATGGCAGCGAGATCATCGACCGAAACGTCCGCAGGCTCGCTCTTCATCAGCCAGTAGGCCATGGTTGTTCTCGTGAGCAAGGGGGAAGAAGAAAGGTGTCCACTGCATCCCGCGGGCCGCATTCCTGAACCCAGGTGAAGTTCAGGTGGGCGAGGTCAGCAGGGCTTCGGGTTCATCTGACGCGAGACGATCACACCCACCCTGCGATGTTCCAAGCCCTAGCTCAAAGAGCATCGGTTCAAGGAAATAAAAACCCGCGCGAACGCAGTGGACGGTTTGACTCTAGCACTACAGGAGCAGCCCGTCGCTACCCATCGCAGCATCAACACGCGCAATCAATGTGTCGATCTGCACATCATCGGCGGCGTTGTGCGGCGCAGCCGGTGCATTGGCCTTCGTGGGTTGAGCGGTGCTCGGCCGATCTGCGAGCTGATACGCCAGATTCAGAGCTGCCAGCACGGCCATACGCTCGCGCGCCTTGACTTTTCCGGCGTCGCGGATCGCGCTCATTTCGTTGTCCACCAGCGCCACGGCGGACAGCAACGACGCTTCGCCGCCCTCGGGGCAAGACAAGATGTAGCTCTGGCCGAGGATGGTGACTTCCATTTGTTTCATGCTCATGAATCCTTGTCGCCGTCGGTCGCGGGCAGGCGTTCGAGCAACGTATCGATGCGCGTGCGCGCCGCGGCGAGGCGCGACTTGAGGCTGTCGCGCTCGCCGGCCAGAGCAGCGACCTGATCGAGCAGCAATTTGTTCGTGCGTGCGAGTTCTTCGTGCCGCAGCAGCAGGCGGTCGATGCGCGTGGCGAGGTCTTGCAGCGTGGCCATGAATTGTGTGCAGCGCGTGGTGTGCGGCCGATCATAAAGCGCCGGCACCCTCCGCTGATACCATCTGCCTTGTTGGTGCCCGGGCCGTCGATCTCGGCGGCTTGGGGTAAACGGGAATCGGGAAGCGACGCTGCCACGCAGCAACGCCAACCCGAGCTGCCCCCGCAACGGTAAGCGCACGGAGGTCTCACCGCCTCCCGCTCGTGTTCACCGGCCACTGGCGCGACGCAATCGCGCTGGGAAGGCCACACGGGTTGCCTGCGCCAGCCCGGATACCGGCCAGCAGGGGGTGCGGACTCGATTGAGCCCGCGCCGAATCGTGCGTGCTGGCGGGGAAGCTGGCGCGCACCTCGACCGGACCGTTTCAATCTCATGTTCACCCGCACTCCAGGCGCTCTTGCAGCGCTGCTTTGCTTTGCCGCGCTGGCACCCACCATCCAGGCGCAAACCTCCAACCCCACGCTTGCCGCGCAACAAGTGGTCGTCACCGCGAACCGCTTGCCGGTGCCGCTACAACAGGTTTTGAGCGATGTGATCGTCATCGACGAAGCCCAACTGCGCAACGCCGCCGGCAGCACCCTCGAAGAGCTGTTGCGCGATTTTGCCGGCGTGCAGCTCTCGCGCACGGGGCCGCCGGGCCAGAGCGCCGGCATATTCATCCGTGGCGCCTCGATGGCCAACACCGTGGTGCTGATCGACGGCGTGCGCGTCGGCTCGGCCACGCTCGGCCAGGCGGCGCTCGAAGCGCTCGGCCTGGCGGCGATCGAGCGCATCGAAATCTTGCGCGGCCCCGGCAGCAGCCTGTATGGCGCCGATGCGGTCGGCGGCGTGGTGCAGGTTTTCACGCGGCGCGGCCAGCGCGGAGCGCCGCGCTTGCAGGCTTCGCTGCACGCGGGTCGGTATGGCTCGAGCGAAGTGCAGGGCAGCGTCAGCGGCGTCATCGGCGCTTTCGACATGGCGCTGTCGCTCTCCCGTGAAGCCAGCGACGGCGTCTCGGCGATCGCCAATCCGGCCGATGCGTTCGGCAACTACAACCCGGATGCGGACGGTTTCTCGCGTGGCAGCGTCAGCGCGCAACTCGGCTATGCGATCACGCCGTCACAGCGTCTCGGCCTGCGCTTGCTCGACACGCGGCTGCGTTCGCAGTTCGATTCCGCCGAGTTTGCGCCGCCGACCTTCGCGCCCGACCCGAGCCCCGACTTTCGCAACCGTTTGAACACCCAGCTGGCGGCGCTCACGCACAGCGCGACGATGAGCGCCGGCTGGCGCAGCGAAGTGGTGCTGGCCGAGAGCCGCGATGAGCTCGCCAGCGGCGCCAACATCATCGACCGTTTCGATACGCGTCGGCGGCAACTGTCGTGGCAACCGAGTGTCGAGTTGGCCTCGGGCGCCACGCTGCTCGGCCTGATCGAGCGCAACGACGTGCGCGTGCTCGCGTCGTCGTTCGGCGCCACGGCGCGCCGCAGCAACAACACCGCGCTCGGCGCCAGCGCGATGGGCCGCATCGACGTGCACCGTTGGCAGATCGACCTGCGCCACGACGACCACGACGTGTACGGCGCGCAAACCACCGGCAAGCTTGCCTACGCGTGGCAGCCGGCGCCGCAGTGGACGCTGCGTGCCGCCGCAGGCACGGCGTTTCGTGCGCCGAGCTTCAATGAGCTGTACTTTCCCGGCTTTGGCGTCGAGAGTATCCAACCGGAACGCGCGCGCAGCGTCGAACTCGGCACGGCGTGGCAAGGCAACGGCTGGAGCGCGCAGGCCACTGCGTTCGACAACCGCGTGCGCGATCTCATCGGCTTTGAACCCGACCCAACGGCGTGCCCCGCGGGCTACCCCTTTGGTTGTGCAGCGAACGTCAGCCAGGCCCGCTTGCGCGGCACGTCACTGTCGGCACAAGGTGTGAGCAGCGCCTGGCGCTGGCGTGTCGGCGCCGAGTTCCTCGATGCCAAAAACCGCAGCACCGGCGCGCGCCTCGTGCGCCGCGCGGCCTACACCGGCAACGCCATGCTCGGCTACGACGCCGCGCCGTGGGGCGCACACGCCACGGTGAGCGCCGTGGGCAAGCGGCCCGAAGGCGGCGCCCAACTGGCCGCGTATCAGCTGCTCGACCTCGGTGCGCATTGGCAACTCGCGCCGAGTTGGCGCTTGGAGGCCAAGCTGCTCAACGCTTTCGACAAGCGCTACGAGCCGGCCAAGGACTATGGCGCGCTCGGCCGGCAGGCCTGGATCGGCGTGCGCTTCGACACCGCAGCGTTTTAAACGCTGACGCTCGATCGTGCTCGACCTCTCGCCCTGGTCTCGCTGGCTGCCCGCAGCGGCGGCGTGCGCGTTGCTCGCGCTCGCCTTCGGCCTGGCAGCGGGCTCTGCGGGCTGGGGCGTGGTCGAGCCGCAAATCTTGTGGGGCGTGCGCGCGCCGCGAGTTGCATCGGGCTTCGCCAGCGGCGCGGCGTTGGCGCTCGCCGGTGCGCTGCTGCAAGGTATCACGCGCAATCCACTCGCCGATCCGTCGGTGCTCGGCGTCTCCGGCGGCGCAGCGGTGGGCGCGTTGGCGGTGCTCGCGTTCGGGCCGGCCGACAGCGCCGACGTGTGGTGGCCGATGGCCGGCGCAGCGGTGGGTGCGGGCATCGCCACGGCCTTGCTGCTCGGCCTGTCCTGGCGCGCGCTCGGCCGGCGCACGGCGCTGATGGCGGGCCACGCGCACGAAGGCACGGTCACGCTGTTGCTGCTCGGCGTGATGCTCGGCTCGGCGTGCGCGGCGGCGATTGCGTTGATGCTCTCGCTCGCGCCCGAGGGCCAATTGCGCGGCATGGTGTTCTGGTTGCTCGGCGATTTGAACGGCGC
>JANOEG010000153.1:0-10310 GCA_031413095.1 Burkholderiales bacterium
CCGGGCGAGAGGACGAGCTTGTCGTACGCGATCGTCGGCCCCGAAGCCAGCACCGCGACCTTCTTCACCGGGTCGATCGACGCCACCATGTCCTTGACCACGCGCACGCCATGCTTGCTGGCCAGCGTGTCATAGCGCATCGTCACGTCGGCGATCGTCCTGCTGCCGCCGATGACGAGGTTGCTGATCGGGCACGAGACGAAAGCGTCGCTCGGCTCGACGAGCACGACGTCGATCTTCTGCTCGGAAAACAGGCGCACGTACTTGGCCGCCGTGGCGCCGCCGTAGCCGCCGCCAACGACGAGCACGCGCGCCTTGGCCGGCACGCCGCTGCCGCCGGTGCTGGCGCAACCGGCCAGCGTTGTCAGGCCGAGCGCGCCCGCGCCGACCAGCCATTCACGTCGATGCAATGCCATGGCCCGCCCCTTCACTTCTTCTGCGCCGCGTAGTACGCGGCAATGGATTCGATCTGCGCATCGCTGTAGCCCTTGGACAGCTGGTGCATCACGGTGGCCGGCCGCGTGCCGGCCTTGAAGGCCTTCATCTGCTCGCTGAGGTAGCCGGCGGGCATGCCGGCCAGGCCGGGCACGGCGGCGTTCGACACGGCCTGCCCTTGCGTGCCGTGGCAATTGGCGCAGGTGGCGGCCAGGGCGCGCTGATTCAGCGCCCGCGCATCTTGCGCGAACGCGGGTGCAGCCGCGGCGGCCAACATGAGTGCCGCCACAGCAGGCCGCAGTGAGATGGAAGGCATGGACTACTTCTCCTTGTGTTCGACTTCAATGTACTGTTGACCGAGTTCAGGCGGCACGGGGGAATCCAGCAAGACGCACGACAAGCGCAGCGCGTCGGCGGCGCCTGCGTGCAGCAGCGGCCCATCGGTGAGCGCGCGCGCGGCATCGAACCAGCTGCGCACGAGCATCGGCCGCAGCAGCCACGGCATGGCTTGCAGCGCGCGCAGCGCGCGCAGCGCGGCATCGATGTCGTAGCCCTGGCGGGCCGGCACGTCGGCATGGTCGATCCACGGGGCGGTCACGCTGTCGTACCAGTTCTGACTGACCGAGTCGTATCCGGTGGGATCGAAGTTGATCTCGGGCGCAGGCACCAGCGTCGACAGGAAGCCGCAATAGACACAGATCGCATGCACCTGCTGGCGGTCGAGCGTTTCGAATTCCGTGGGTGCAGCGGCCGGCGGCGCCACCGCGCTGCCGGCCAACAGGTGGCGCAGTGCGATCCAGCGCAACTGGTCCATCGACGAGACCAGGCCATCGGCTGTGAGCAGGCTGCGCGCCGCGCCGATGAGTTCGTGACGCCGCGCCACCGGGGCTGGGGCGAGCCGGCGCGCGAAGTGCTCGAACCAGGGCAGGCGCTGCGAGGGCCACAGCTTGGACACATCGTCAAAGAGCTGGACCGCGCCGGGCAGATCGGCGACCAGGTTGCGCCACAGCCGCAATTCGAGCTCGCTCTCGGGCGTGAGCGTCAGCGCAAGGACGGCGGCGCGCCAGGCCCGCGGGTCATCGAGCGACCTCAGGCGCTGCGTGCGCTCGCGCTCTTGGGGGTCGCCGCGAGGTGGGTCGCTGATGCGCACATGCACCAAGTTGACCGCTTGCGGCAAGGTCCGGGGCGACATCAGCGACATGACCCGATTGCAGCACAGGCGCAGCGTCAGGGGTACTGCGATTGACGCCAGCGAACATGCCCATGCGCGCGCAGCGTGCACGCCGGGCAGTGGCCGCAGCCATACCCCCAACCGTTGCGCGTGCCGCGCTCGCCCAGGTAGCAGGTGTGGGTGTGCTCTTCGATCAAAGCCGCCAAGACCTCGCCGCCGAGCGACTGCGCCAATGCCCAGGTGGCTGCCTTGTCGAGGAACATCAGCGGCGTCTCGATCGCCAGCGGCGCATCGAGGCCGAGGGCGAGCGCGCGCTGCATCGCCTTGATGGTGTCATCGCGACAGTCGGGGTAGCCGGAGTAGTCGGTCTGGCACATGCCACCCACCAGCACCGCCGCGCCGCCGCGGTAGGCCAGCGCCGCCGCGGCGGTCAGGAAGAGCAGGTTGCGAGCCGGCACAAAGGTGTTGGGCAGGCCACTGGCTTCAAGCTCGATGGCGCGCGTGCCGGTCAGCGCCGAATCTCCGAGCGACTTCAGCACCGACAGGTCGATCAGGTGGTCCTGGCCGAAGCGCTGCGCCCACTCGGGAAACGTCACGCGCAGTTCGCGCAACACGTTCAAGCGGCAGTCGAGCTCGACGCGGTGGCGTTGACCGTAGTCGAACGCCACGGTGTCGACTCTTTCGAATCGCGACAGCGCCCAGGCCAGGCACGTCGTCGAATCCTGTCCGCCTGAAAACAGAACGAGCGCGTGGCGCTCGTTCATTTGCGGGGCTTTGCCGGCGTCAGTGCGTATTGCGGCGCCTTGGCGTGCGCTGACTCGCCGCCGTAAAACTTGCCCTCGGGGTAGTACTCGGCAGCCATCTGCACTTTGCTCGCAGTGGCCGGGCCGCTGACATGGTCGATGTAGGCCAGCGCCATGTCGGTGCCTGCCGAGACGCCGGCGGCGGTCCAGACCGGGCCATCGACGACGTAGCGCTCTTCGACCACTTGCACGTCCCCCAACTCGCGCAAGCGCTTCAACGAAGCCCAGTGCGTGGTCGCGCGGCGGCCGAGCAGCAAGCCGGCGCGGTGCAGGATGAAGGCTCCCGTGCAGACCGACATCACGCACTGCGTGTGCTGCTCGACCTGGTGCTTGACGAACGTCAGCAGCGATTGGTTGTCGACCTGCTCGCGTGTGCCCTGGCCGCCGGGCACCAGCAGCACATCGAGCGGCGGGCAATCCTCGAAGCTGTACTCGGGCACGACGGTCAGGCCCTTGGCGCAGCGCAGCGGTTCGGTGCTCTGGCCGATGAGGTGCGTGCGCACGCCGCTGCCGATCAGGCCCCACATGCCGAACATTTCCCAGGGGCCGATGAAGTCAAGTTCTTCGACGGCGGGGAAGACGAGGACGCCGATTTTCATAACTGATCAGGCTCTCGTCTCGCCCTGGCCAAGGACGATCCACTTCAGCGAGGTCAGCCCTTCGAGGCCCACCGGCCCGCGCGCATGGAACTTGTCGGTCGAGATGCCGATCTCTGCGCCGAGGCCGAACTCGAAGCCGTCGGCAAACCGCGTGCTGGCGTTGACCATCACGCTCGCCGAATCGACTTCGCGCACAAAGCGCATCGCGTTGGCGTGGTTCGACGTGAGGATGGCGTCGGTGTGGTGCGAGCCGTAACGGTCGATGTGGTCCATCGCCTCATCGAGTGAATCGACGACCTTGATGCTGATGATCGGCGCCAGGTACTCCTCGGACCAGTCGGCTTCGGTGGCATCGACCAACTTCGCATCAGCGACCTTCGACAGCCGCGCCTTGGCCTCGGCATCACAGCGCATCTCCACGCCCTTCGCGGCAAAGACCGCGCCGACGCGCGGTAAAAACGCCGCTGCCTGCGCGCGGTGCACAAGCAGCGACTCGGCGGCGTTGCACGGGCTGTACTTCTGCGTCTTCGCGTTGTCGGCGACGCGCAGCGCCATCTCCAGATCGACCTCGGCATCGACGTAAATGTGGCAGTTGCCGTCCAAGTGCTTGATCACCGGCACCTTGGCTTCGCGGCTGATGCGCTCGATCAAGCCCTTGCCGCCGCGCGGGATGATCACGTCCACGTACTCGGGCATCGCAATCAATTTGCCGACGGCTTCGCGGTCCGTGGTCTCGACGAGCTGCACGCCCTCGGCCGGCAGGCCGGACTCGACCAGCGCTGCCTGCACCTCGCGCGCCAGGGCGAGGTTCGACTGCAGCGCTTCCGAGCCACCACGCAGGATCACCGCGTTGCCGCTCTTGATGGCCAGCGACGCGGCTTCGATCGTCACGTTCGGCCGGCTCTCGTAAATCATGCCGAAAACACCCAGCGGCACACGCATGCGGCCAACGTGGATGCCACTCGGCCGTCGCTTCATCTCGATGATCTCGCCGACCGGATCGGGCATCGCGGCCAGTTGCTCACAGCCGAGGGCGACGGTTTCGATCACTTGCGATGAAAGTTCGAGCCGATCGACCATCGGCGTGGCGAGGCCCGCGGCCTGCGCGGCCGCAACGTCTTTCGCGTTGGCCGCCTGCAGTGCAGCGCTGTTCGCGCGCAGCCGACGCGCCAGCGCCAGCAGCGAGGCGTCCTTGGCAGCGGTCGGCGCCGCCGCCATCGCGCGCGACGCCGCCCGCGCGGCCACTCCGACGTGGGCCATGTAGGCGGCAATGTCGCTAGGATTCATCCGAGCATTTTCACTCAGGGAAAGAGGGCCAGCACTGCGAGCCACAAAGCCGCGGTTGCGACAAAGGCCACGGTCGAGGCGACGATGGCGGCCGTGGCCTCGGCTTCGAGCGTGGCGTAGCGCTGCGCAAACAGCAGCGCGTTGCTGCCCACCGGCAGCGCTGCAGCCATCACGAGCACGGCCAGCGGCACACCCGACAGGCCAAAGCCCCAATGCGCCACCACCAGCACCGCGGCCGGCAGCACAAAAAGTTTGCCGATGGTGGCCGCCAGCGCGCCGCGCAGGTGGCCCTTGACGCCGTACTGCGACAGCGACACGCCAATCAGCACCAAGCACAGCGGCACCACGGCGGTGCCCAGGGTGGCCAGCAATTCATCGAGCACCGCCGGCAAGCGCAGGCCGGTGAAGTTCCAGACCAGACCGGCCAGCACCGGCAGCACCACCGGATGGATCAGCGTGTTGCGCGCCGTCGTCGCCAGTGTCTGGCCGAGCGAAGGCCGTGTGCCACCGCGTCCGGCCTCACGCGCCAGGTCCAGCTCGACCAAGACCGTCAGCAGCGTCAGGATGATCAGCGCATGCAGGCTGATCAGCGGGATGTGAATCGCCAGGCCCGCTTCGCCGAACAGCGCCGCCGAAAACGGGATACCAAGTTGCACGGTGTTGCCGAAAGCGACCGCGATCGCGCGCGTGCTCGGCACGGCCGGTGTGGCCGGGCCGCGAACCTTCTGCCAGCCGTACACCGCAAGCATCACCGCCACCACCGGCACGAAGAAGGCCGCAATCGTGCGCCACGGCATCGCCGCGAAGTCCAGGCGCGCCGTCGTGCGGAACAGCAGCGCAGGAATGAAGACATAGAAAGCGACGTTGGACAGCACGCGCGCTGCGTCGCTGCCCGGCGTGCCGGTGACGAGCCAGCGCATGCGGCCGGCAAGGTAGCCGATCGCCGCGGTGACGAGCACCGCGAGCAGCTTGATCGCAATCGCAGCGGTCACGCGCCCTACTTCTTGGCCTTCTTTGCAGCCGCTTTCTTCGCCGGCGCCGCCTTGGCGGCCGGTGGCGGCGCGTCATCGGCTGCCTTGACAGCCGCGTCTACCTTGACTTTGGCCCCAGGCTTCGGCGGGAACTTCGATGCCCGCGGTTCGAACTCGAAGCTGACCTTGCCTTCCTTCTTGTCGTAGGCCAGATATGCCTTGAACTTGCGCCGCGTCTTGTTGGAGACGAAGTTCTCCAGCAGCGAGGTCTTGCCGGTTTCGAGCAGCTTGGTCGCCTCCTCGCGCGCCACCGGCTGCTGCAGGATGATCTTGCCGGTCTTGAAGTCGCAGGTGATGTGCGCGCCGACCGAGTGCTCGCAGACGTAGCTCGTGCCATGTTCATAGACATGGCCCTTGCACTTCGGGCAGGCGCCGAGCGAGGTCTGCTCGGAGAAGTCCACGGGCGTGCCGTCGGCCTTGTCCTTGTCGGCATCGCCGAAATCGAACTCGAGCTTCCAGTTCTTGATCTCGTCGTCGTAGGCGAGCTTGAGTTCAGCGGTGAACGGCCAGCCGGCCTTGGAGCGGAAGCCTTCTAGCGGACCGACCTTCTTGTCGCGGATGAAGGCTTCGACCTCGGCGATTTCGAAGGCGCGGCCCGCTGGCGTCTTCGTCATCGAGAACTCGCACTTTTCACAGGCGTAGCGCCGGTAGTTCTCCTTGACCGTGCCACTGCAGTTCGGGCATGGCACCGACAAGGTCGCGTAGTCGCCCGGGATCGTGTCGCGGTCGTACTCCTTGGCTTTCTTGACGATGCGCTCGGCCATCTTCGCGATCTCGGCCATGAAGGTGTCGCGCTTCAGGCGGCCGTGCTCCATCTCGGCGAGCTTGAATTCCCAATCGCCGGTCAGCTCGGGCTTGGTCAGGTCTTCGATGTCCAAGCCGCGCAGCAGCGTCATCAACTGAAACGCTTTCGCCGTCGGGATCAGCTCGCGGCCTTCGCGCAGCATGTACTTCTCGTTGATCAGGCCTTCGATGGTCTGCGCGCGCGTGGCCGGCGTGCCGAGGCCCTTCTCGCGCATCGCTTCGCGCAGTTCGTCGTCGTCGATCAACTTGCCTGCGCCCTCCATCGCGCTGAGCAACGTGGCTTCGGTGTAGCGCGCCGGTGGTTTGGTTTTGAGCGCGAGCACATCGACGTCCGCCGCCTTGACCTTTTCACTCGGCGCCACGGCGACCAGGTTCGCATCGTCTTCCTGCGCTTCCTTGCCATACACCGCCAGCCAGCCCGGATTGACCAGCACCTTGCCGTTGGTCTGGAAGTTGTAGTCCGCTCCGGCGGCCTTCACCGTCGAGATGCGCGTCGTCACCATGAACTCGGCGCTCGGATAGAACACGGCGATGAAGCGCTTGACGACCATGTCGTAAAGCTTGGCTTCGATCTCGGTCAATGCCTTCGGCGCCTGCAGCGTCGGGATGATTGCGAAGTGGTCCGAGACTTTCGCGTTGTCGAAGATGCGCTTGGCCGGCTTGACGTAGCCTTCCTTCACCGCCTTCTTCGCATGCGCCGACAGCACCCGCAGGGGGCCCGGCAGGTCTTCCGTGGACAACATCTTCATGGTGTCCTTGGCGACTTGCAGATAGTCCTCCGGCAGCGCCCGCGAGTCGGTGCGCGGGTAGGTCAGCACCTTGTGCTTTTCGTACAGCGCCTGCGCCAGTTGCAACGTCGTCTTCGCCGAAAAGCCGAAGCGCGAGTTGGCTTCGCGTTGCAGTGTCGTCAGATCGTAGAGCTGCCCGCTGGCCTGCGTGCTCGGTTTGGCTTCATCGACCACCGACGCCTGTTGGCCGAGGCACGCCGCCTGGATCGCTTCGGCAGTCTTCGCATCCCACAGCCGGTCGGCGCGCGTGTCCGCATCGTCACCCTTCTTGTACTTCTGATCGAACCACTTGCCCTCGTAGCTGCCAGCCGCAGCGAGGAACGTGCCCTTGACCTCCCAGTACGGACGCGACACATGCTTGCGAATCTTCTCTTCGCGCTCGACGACGATCGACAGCGTCGGCGTCTGAACGCGGCCCACCGTCGTCAGGAAGAAGCCACCGTCGCGCGAGTTGAACGCCGTCATCGCGCGCGTGCCGTTGATGCCGACCAGCCAGTCGGCCTCACTGCGGCTGCGTGCGGCATCGGCCAGACCCAGCATCTGTTTGTCGCCACGCAGTTGCTCAAAGCCGTCGCGGATGGCCTGCGGCGTCATGCTTTGCAGCCACAGGCGCTGGATCGGCTTGTCGAGCTTGGCCTTTAGGTTGTCCGCGTACTGCACGATCAACCGAAAGATCAGCTCGCCCTCGCGCCCGGCGTCGCAGGCATTGATCAAGTGGGTCACGTCCTTGCGTTTGACGAGCTTGACGACGGCGTTCAGCCGCGTCTTGCCGCGCTCAATCGGCGCCAGGTCGAAGTGCGGCGGCACGACGGGCAGGTGGGCAAAGCTCCACTTGCCGCGCTTCACGTCGTACTCCTCCGGCGCCTGGATCTCGACCAAGTGGCCAACCGCCGAGGTGACGACGTAGCGCTCGTTCTCGAAGTGATCGGCATGCTTGTCGAACTTGCCGGCCGTGGGCGTCAGCGCACGCACGATGTCCTGAGCGACGCTCGGCTTCTCGGCAATGATCAGTGTTTTTTCGGTCATATCTACAATCCGCTCCTTCGCGCGCACGCACACACGCGCGCGCCCACATGAATTCAATGTACCGAATGAAGACGCACAAGCAAGCCGCAAGCAAAAGCAACGGCAAAAAAACGAATGACGCCGGCAAACGCATCCAGGTCCGCCAATCGGGCGTGCATGGCAAGGGCGTCTATGCGCTGCAGAAACTGAGCAAGGGCGAGACGCTGATCGAATATGTCGGCGAGCGCATCACCTGGAAGCAGGCCCTGAAGCGCCACCCGAGCAACCCGGACGATCCGAACCACACCTTCTTCTTCCACCTCGACGACAAGAACGTCATCGACGCCGGCGTCGGCGGCAACGCAGCGCGCTGGATCAACCACGCCTGCAAGCCGAACTGCGAAGCTGACGAAGAAGACGGCCGCATCTTCATCAAGGCCTTGCGCAAGATCGAGCCGGGCGAAGAGTTGTTCTACGACTACGGCCTGTCGATCGACGACCGCTACACGAAGAAGCTGAAGGCCGAATACGCTTGCCGCTGCGGCGCCAAGCGCTGCCGGGGAACGATGCTGGCCCCGAAGCGCTGATGAGGCCGCCGCGCACGCCGAGACTGTGATCCTGATGCCCGCCGACGCCCTGGCTTCGTCGCACCTGCTCTGGCAGGCCGACGCGCTATGGCAACAACTCGAGCCGCAACTGCCCGGGCTGTCGGTCGAGGTGCTGGCGCGCGCCGAGTCCACGAACAGCCTGCTGCTCGAACGAGCGCGCCTGGGTAGCGGACGCCACGACGCGCCGGTGACGACCCCCGGCGAGCTCGAGGCGATTCGCCGCCGCGGCGTGGCCACTGAAGGCTCAGGCGGGCCTGGCGCGCCCAGCGGTCCGTTCGGCCGCCGCACCGGCGACACCCAGCCCTGCCTGCTGGTCGCCGAGCACCAGACGCTCGGCCGCGGCCGCCAGGGCCGCACCTGGCACTCGGCCGCCGGCGCGTCGCTGACCTTCTCTATCGGCCTGCCATTGGCCCCACGCGACTGGTGCGGTCTGTCGCTGGCCATCGGCGTGGCCCTGGCCGACGCGCTCGACGCGCCGGAACCTGGCCGCGCCGCGCCGCGCATCGCGCTCAAGTGGCCGAACGATCTGTGGCTGTATGAAGGCCCGGGCCGTGGCCGCAAGCTGGGTGGCGTGCTGATCGAAACCGTGGCGGTCGGCCAGCGGCGCATGGTCGTGGTCGGCGTGGGCCTCAACGTGCTGGCGCTGCGTGAGACCAGCCTGCCGGGCCCGCTGTCAAGCGGCTTTGCCAGCCTGCGCGAGATCGACGCGCAGGCCACGGCGCCGTCGGTGCTGCACCGCGTGGCGCTGCCGCTGGTGCGCGCCATCCTGCAATTCGAACGCGAAGGCTTTGCAGGCTTTGCCAGCGCCTACGCGCGGCGCGATCTGCTGCGCGGGCAGCCGGTGTGCGTGATCGGCCTGCGCGGCGAAACCCTGGTCGAAGGGGTGGCCGAGGCCATCGCCTCTAATGGCGCGCTGCGCGTGCGCGACGGTGCCGGAACCGCGCACGACATTTCCAGCGGCGAAGTCAGCGTGCGCCTGCCCGGGCCTGCGGCGGCCGCTTGATGCCATGAGACTCCTGCGCTGGTTCGTTGCCGCCGCGTTGCTGGCCAACTTGGGCTTTGCTGCGTGGCAAGCGGGAGCCCTGAGCGCCTTTGGCTTGGCGCCGGCCACCGAGCGTGATCCGGGCCGTCTGGAACAGCAAGTCCGTCCGACCGTGCTGCGCGTGCTGACGCCACAAACCGCGGCGGCCGTGGTGGCCGAATCAGCCAGCGCGGCGGCCCTCGGGCCGCCGTTGCCAGTGCCCCAACCTGCTGCGCCCGTCGCTGCCCCCGCCAGCGCCGCTGAGACGCCCGCCTTGGCCCCTGCCGCTGCCGGTGGGCCTTTGGCATGCCTGGAGATTGGCCCGCTGGACAACACCGTCGCCGTGGAAGCGGCAGAGCGCTCGCTGGCTGCTGTGCTTCCAGATCGGCCCTGGGTCCGTGAGCAGCGCCCGGCTGGCGCGCAATACGTCGTTTTTGTCGGCCCGATCCTGAGCCGCGACGCCGCCCGGCAACGGCGCGAAGAACTCGTCAAGCTGAAGATGAGTTTCGAAACGGTGGAACTGCCGAGCGGTCCATCGAGTGAAAGACAAGGCGGTTACTCGCTCGGCCGGCACGACAGCGAAACCGCGGCGCAAGGCGCGCTCGACGCCTTTCGCGCGCGCGGCCTGCGCAACGCAAGGGTGGCGCTGGTGCGCACAAGCGGCGCGCAGCGCACGTGGCTGCGCATGGACAGCCTGGGCAGTGCAGCCGCCGACACCGTGCGTGCGCTGCCGTCAGCGCAGCTCGGCGGCCAGGCTG
>JANOEG010000154.1:0-28048 GCA_031413095.1 Burkholderiales bacterium
CGCCCTTGCGAAAGCCCGGGCCCGTCCATGGCGGGGTTTTGCCTTTCGACGACGCAATGCCCGCCGCCTCATGCTGACGGTCACCCTCGTCGGCGTGCGCGGCTCCAAACAGACCACAGGCCAGCAATGCAGCAAGCGGGACGGCGGCGGGGCGGCGCAGTGCGAAGAGGCGGAACAGCACGACGAGTCTCCTGTTGTTGGAGCGCAATCTTGTTCCAGCGCGCCAGAATTCACAACAAGGCGCGAAGCCCCGAGATCAAGCGGGGTCGAACACGTCCTCGTCCGACAGCGTGCGCTGCACGGCGTCGCGCGCGCGTTGACGAACCGCTTCGTCGATCATGCGCGCCGGCCTCTGGTCGCGCACAGTGCGCACGGGTTTGCGTGCGCTGTCACCGGCAAGCATCAGCGAAGGCAACTCGGTGGCCGGCAACTTCGAGTACAGATCCTTCTGTTGCTCGAGCGAGATCGGCAGCTCCGGCGTCACCGCGTAGCGCGGCGTCAGGGTAACGAACAGCGCCACGGCTGCACTGCCCAACGCCAGGCTAAAGCGCTGCATGCCTTGCGAGTGCCAGGCCCTCGCCGGCGCAAAAACTCGCGGCGGCGTGGCCATGGGCGTGAGAACCGGCACCAGATCTGCAAAGCCGCGCTGCTCGATCGCGCGGCGCAGCGTCAGCGGCGGACGGTGCTCTTCGGGCACCCGCAGCATGCGCACGCGGCGCAGTGCTGCACCGACGTTGGGGTGGCTGCTCAGCACGGCCAGCGGCACGGCCAGCAGGAGCGCGGCCAGCAACGGCGCGAGGTGCGGCGCCGACAACGCGTCTGTCGGCAAGGCGAGCACGGCCAGCAAACCGACCGGTGCCGCGAGCAAGCCGATGCGGCGCAGCGCATCGACCCAGCCGATCGCGGTGGCATCGCGCGGCGGCGACTTCCACTCCAGGCGCAAGCCGGTCAGCGTTCCGATGACGAAAGCGGTGTGAGCCAACATGCGCACCGGCGCCTGCAAGGCCGAGACGATCAGTTCGAACAGCGCGCTCGAGACCAGGCGCAAGCGGCCGCCGTAGTCGGCATGCTCGCCCTTGAGCCAGACGCTGGCCACGCCGAGTGCGCGCGGTGTCAGCAGCAGCACCAGCGTCAGCACCCACAGCGCGCTGCCCTGCGTGGCCGATTCCGCATTGGCGCTGACGATCGCGCCCAGGGCGACGAACAGCAGCCACAGCGGCGCCATGAGGTACGACAACGCGCCGACGGCGAACATCGTCCGGTGCGCGGGGCGCCAGCCGGGCTCGGCTATCAGTTGCGCGTTCTGCAGGTTGCCCTGGCACCAGCGACGATCTCGCTGCAGCTCGTCGAGCAGGTTCGGCGGCAGCTGCTCCCAGCTGCCTTCGAGTTGCGGCGCCAGCCAGACTTCCCAGCCGGCACGGCGCATCATCGCCGCCTCGACGAAGTCGTGCGACAGGATCTCACCAGACAAGCCACCGCGGCCAGCGATCGGCGCCAGCGCGCAGTGGCGCATGAAGGGCTCGACGCGCAGGATGGCGTTGTGGCCCCAGTAATGCGCTTCGCCCAATTGCCAGTACGCCATGCCGAGCGCGAACAGGCGGCCGGTCACTCGCGTGGCGAATTGCTGCACGCGTGCGTGCAGCGTGTTGTGTCCGTAGGCTTGCGGCAGCGTCTGCACGATGCCCGCGCGCGGGTTCTGCTCCATCAAGCGCACCAGCGAGACCAGAGTCTCGCCGTGCATCGTGCTGTCGGCATCGAGCACGACCATGTAGCGGTAGTTGCCGCCCCAGCGGCGGCAGAAGTCGGCGACGTTGCCGGCCTTGCGCTTGGTGCGGCGGCGGCGGTGGCGGTAGAAGACGCGGCCACCCTGGTTGACGTCGTTGTCGCCAAGCAGCGTGCGCAGGCGCTCCCAGGCTTTCACTTCGGCGTCGCGCACGGCGGGGTCGGAGCTGTCGGACAGCAGGTAGAAGTCGAACAGCTTCAGAGCGCCGGTGGCGGCGAGGGACTCGCATGTGGCGCGCAGGCCGGCGAAGACGGTGGTGATGTCTTCGTTGCAGATCGGCATGATGACCGCCGTGCGGGCGCGGGCATCGATGGGCGCGGTGTCGTCTTTGACCCGCAGCGCGTGACGGTCGCCGCGCAACAGCACCAGCGCGCCCATCAGGGCGGTGGCCAACCCAGCGCCGACCCAGGCCAACATCAGCACGCCGAGCGCGGCGTAGAGCATCCAGGCAATACCGGCGTCAGGCGGCGCGGTATCGATCACCAGCGCGGCGGCCACGCACGCCAGCAGTGCGATCACCAGCAGCAGGACGCGGCGGCGGCGCTGCGCGGCGAACACCCAGGCCGGCGGGCTGTTCAGGTTCCAGAAAAACTGCAAACCAGGCAACAGCGCGACGAGGCTGCCGCGCAGCAGGCCGAACCAGGGATGGGCGCGCATCGGCGTGCGCACCACAGGTGGCGCTGTCGGCGCCGTGACTGGCAGGGGAATTCTGTTGTTCATTGCAAGGTCTCTCGACATCTCAATCAGGGGCCATCACGTACGACCAGGTTTCGGAGAGCGTGTTCGTGCCCTGGCGCAAGAAAACACGAAGCTCCACCGCTTGTTTCGCATCGACACGGTCGAACTCCAAAGTCGCTCGCCAGCCATTGCGCGCCGGGTTGGGGTACGCATGAACGCGAACGAGGCGGCCGTTGGGCGACGTCGTGGCCACCGCTTCAACCGCCGCTTGCAGGTTTTGGGCCTGCGCGGTCGAAGGCAGCGCCGGGCCGGCGAAGTCGATCAGCATCTTGTGGCGCTGCTTGGGCTGCGGGAATTTGGTGTAGCCGTAGCCGGTGCGTGTTTGGGTGACATGCGCTCCCGGGGGCAAGCGCTGTGCCTGGCCCTGCCAATGCACGCGCCACGACAGTTCGAGCGGCGTGCCGGGCTGCGGTGCAGTGGCCGGCACCCAATACGCGGCGATGTTGTCGTGCGTCTCGTCGGGCGTGCGGAACTGCAGCAGCTCGATCCGGCCGGCGCCCCAGTCGCCCAGCGGCTCGACCCAGGCGCTGGGCCGCAGCTCGTAGCGCGCTTCAACGTCTTCGTAGCTGGCGAACGCGCGGTCGCGTTGCATCAGGCCAAAGCCGCGCGGCGAGCGCAGCGTGAATGAGGTGACGAAGGGCGAGGCCGGGTTGGTCAGCGGGCGCCAGAGCCATTCGCCGTCGGCGGTCTCGATCTGCAGACCGTCGGAGTCGTGGACCTCAGGGCGGAAGTCGGGGGTTGCCGCAGGCTGGTTGTCGCCGTGCAGGTACATGCTGGTCAGTGGCGCCACGCCGAAAGTCTTCACGCCGGCGCGCAAGAACAACTTCGCGCGCACATCGACCGTGCTCGAGGCGCCCGGTTTGAGCACGAAGCGGTAGGCGCCGGTGACACGCGGGCTGTCGAGCAGCGCATGGAAGACAAACTCGGTAGCGCCGGGTTTGGGCGTTTCGAACCAGTAGGCGGTGAAGTCGGGAAACTCTTCGCCATTGGCGCCGCCGACGGTGTCGATCGCCACCGCGCGTGCCGAGAGACCGTAGCGCTGGCCCTGGCCGAGCGCGCGGAAGTAGTTGCTGCCGAGAAAAGCCGCGACCTCGTCGCGCTTGCCGGGCTCGTTGAGCGGGTAGGTGAGCTTCCAGCCAGCGATCAGCGCGGCGGCGTCCGGTGGGTCGGGCGGCAGCACGCCATCGTTGTCGAAGATCGATGCCGGCAACTTGAGCGGACGCACTGCGCCGTCGGTGACTTCATGCAGTGCCAGTGCGCGCACCACGTACTGGCCGGCCACCGGGAAGAAGTGCATCTCGAACGGCGAGCCGCTGCCGCGCCACAGCGCCTGCGGCTGGCGAAACTGGATGCGGCGTACGGCGTCGTAGTCGAGCGCAGCACGGCGTGCGTCGACCACCGGCGGCTTGCGGTAGGGCGATTGCGCCAAGGTCTGGACTTGCAAGGCCACGTCGTCAAATCCAAAAGCTGCCGCGCGCGCGGAGGCTGCGCCAGCGATCAGCGCGCAGGCGACAAACGCCCACACCCAGGCCCGCAGGGGGCGAGGGTTGAAGGGGGCGCAAGGGAAGTCATGGACTACAGCCGTTGGCATTGCATGAATTTTCTCCTGTCCGTGAGTTTCGTCACGGCGGATGGAGAAGTGACCGATTGCAATAGTTGTGGTAGCGCAGTCAATGGCGCAGGAAACGGCTGACGGCTGGGCCGCCGAGGCATCATCGGCGCATGTTGGAAATCCGAGCGCTTCAGATACTCGCTGGCCCCCGCGCACGAGCCCATCTGCGCGAGCGTGGCTTGAGAAGCGAAGATGTTCGTGTGATCCCGGCGGCTGCGGGTGGGCCGAAAGGCCTGGCGCTCAATCCGCTCGATCGCTTCATCTTCGGGCATTGGCTGCCTGCTTCGGTGCAGACAGTGCATCTGATGGGTGCATCGATCGGCGCTTGGCGCATGGCCACGGCCTGTGTGGCCGATGCCGACAATGCCTTGCGCGAGCTGGCCGAGGGCTACATCGATCAGTCCTATCCACACCAGGCAGGCAAGTTCCCGAAAGCGCGCGACGTTTCGCGCGTGTTCGCCGAGGTGCTCGAGGCGGGCCTGGGCGCGCACGTCGCGCAGATCCTGTCGCACCCGCGCTTTCGCCTGCATGTCATCACCAGCCGGGGCCGCCACATCATGCGGCGCGAAGGCAGGTTCTCCACCCCGCTGGGCTACCTCGGCGCCTTCGCCACCAACCTCGTCAGCCGCCGCGCGGTCGGCGGATGGCTGGAGCGCGTGATGTTCTCCGACGCCCGCGAGCCGCTGCCATTCGCGCTGCACGACTTCCGGACCAAGCAGGTTGCACTCGATGCGGCCAACCTCTTGCCGAGCATCCTGGCCAGCGGCTCGATCCCGTTCTGGCTCGACGCGGTACACGACATCCCGGGCGCGCCGCGCGGCGCCTACTGGGACGGCGGCATCACCGACTACCACCTGCACCTCGACTACGGCCAGATGAGCGAGGGCCTGGTGCTGTACCCGCACTTCCAACCGACCGTCGTGCCGGGTTGGCTAGACAAGTCGCTGACGCGCCGGCATGCCGCCACGGCGCGCCTGGCCAACGTGGTGCTGCTGATCCCGAACCCGCAGTGGGTAAAAGCAGTGATGCCCAACGGCAAGCTGCCCGACCGCGGCGACTTCAAGGCCTACGGCGACCGGCTGGAAGACCGGCAGCGCGACTGGCGGCGCGCCGTCGCGGAGAGCCAGCGCCTGGCCGACGAGTTTGCGCAGGTGGTGCAGCAGCCGTCGATCGAGGCGCTGCCGCTGGTCTGATCTTCAGTGCCAGCGCGAGGTGTGGATGACGTTGCGCACGATCGGATAGATGTGCCGCTGCCAGCGCCGGCCGCTGAAAACGCCGTAGTGGCCGACGCCCGGCTGCACGTAGTGCGTGCGCAGGAAGGGCTTGACCTTGGTGCACAGGTCCTGCGCAGCCAGCGTCTGCCCGGGGGCGCAAATGTCGTCGCGTTCGCCTTCGATCGTGACCAGCGCGGTACGCTTGATCGCTGACGGGTCGACGCGGCGGCCGTTCAGCACCAGCTCACCTCGCGGCAATGCGTACTCCTGGAAGATCAGCTTCACCGTCTCGAGATAGAACTCGGCCGGCAGGTCGGCCACCGCCATGTACTCCTCGTAGAAGACGCGTGTGGTGTTCGCCTTCTCGCGTTCCTGCGCCACCAGGTGCAGGTAGTAGTCGCGAAAGGCGTTGACATGGCGCTCGCGGTTCATGCTCATGAAGGCCGACAGTTGCACGAAGCCCGGGTAGACGCGCCGGCCGGCGCCGCGGTGGCGCAGCGGCACGCGGCTGATCAGGTTCTTCTCGAACCACTCGATCGGTTTGCCGTTGGCCAGCGTGTTGACGCTGGTCGGCGAGATGCGGCAGTCGATCGGGCCGGCCATCAGCGTCAGGCTGGCCGGCGTGGCGGGGTGGCCGTCTTCGGACATCAGCGCGGTGGCGGCCAGCGTGGCCACGCAGGGCTGGCAGATCGCCATCAGGTGCGCGCCGGGGCCCATCGCTTCGAGGAAACGCATCACCGTGGCCGTGTACTCGGCCAGGCCGTAGGGTCCGGCGGTCAGCGGCACGTCACGCGCGTTGTGCCAGTCGGTGACGTGCACGTCGTGGTCGGGCAGCATCGTGCGCACGGTGTCACGCAGCAGCGTGGCGAAATGGCCAGACATCGGCGCCACGATCAGCACCTTCGGCTGCTCGGCGGTCAGCGAGGGCTTGGCGAAGCGGCGTAACGTGCAGAAGGGCTCGACGAGCACTTCCTGCTCCATGACCGGCACCGTCGCGCCCTCGACCAGCACGCTGTGCAAGCCCCAGGCGGGCCGCCGGTGCGTCACTTCTGCCAGGCACATGACCTCGCAGGCCGCGGCCAACTGGCGCTGGGGCGCATGCCCCCCGAAGCCGAACGTGGGGTCCTCAAGCAGCGGCGTTGCCGCACGCGCGAGGGTGCGAGTCGGCCACATGAGGTCACTGTGGGCCTGGTAGCTTTGATAGAGCATGGGCGACTTGAGCAACTTGCGAGCCAGCCTCATGTGGCACGTCGCTTGCAGACTCCGGCCCATGCCCACCCCCAAGGCCAAGCCGCAGGCCAAGTCCACGCGCGCCACGCTCACGCTGTCGAGCAAGAACTATTCGTCATGGTCGCTGCGCGGCTGGTTGCTGGCACGCTTCGCCGGGCTGGAGTTCGACGAGGTCATGGTTTCGCCCGACGACGCCGGTGCGCGCAAGGAGCTGCTGTTGCTGGCGCCTTCGATCCTCGTGCCCTGCCTGGTGCACGACGGCGCCAAGAACTGGAACGTGATGGCGATCGCGTACTACCTGCACGAGATCCGGCCGCAGGCCGGGCTAATGCCGGCCGACCGCATCGCACGCGCGCATTGCCGCTCGGTCAGCGGCGAGATGAACTCGGGCTTCGCCAACCTGCGCTCAGCGCTGCCGATGAACCTCAAGGCGACGCACCCGAACTTCAAGATCTGGGCCGGCGCACAGCCCGACATCGACCGCATCGTCGAGATCTGGACGGAGTGCCTTGCTGCCTACGGCGGGCCGTTCCTGTTCGGCAAGAAGCGCACGATGGCCGACGCCATGTACGCGCCGGTGGTCACGCGCTTTCTCACCTACGGCGTCAAGCTGCCCAAGCCCTGCGCCGAGTACTGCAAGACGATCATGGCGATGCCGGAAATGAAGGAGTGGGTGGCCGCAGCGAAGGCCGAGCCGGAGGAGATCGAAGAACTCGACATGGAGTTCTGATCGATCGTCTTCACGACCACTTCGCGGCCGCGGGCACGTCGCACGGCGCTGGCATGTCGATGCTCTTGAAGTCCGCCGGACCGACGATCTCGAGGTACTCCATGTCGGGCGAGTAGTCGAACAGGTAGTGGACGATGCCCGGACGCTGGTGCACGCAGTCCCCAGCAGCCACCAGCGTTTCCTGGTCGCCGTACATGAACTTGGCCCAGCCCTTGATCATGATCACGATGTGGAAATCCGCCTCATGGCGGTGCCATCCGGTGCCCTTTTCTGGGGCCTGGTTGGCCTTGACGAGTTGCGCGATGACGCGGCCGGCGGTGGCGGCTTCGATGCCGAGGTCCTTGTAGAGAAAGAAGTCGCGCAGACCGTCGCTGCGCCATTCGGTGTCGCCGGGTTTGTGATGCGAGAACTTGGTGGTCGTGATGTCGAGCATGGGAGCCTCCGCACGGTTGCTGTGTTCGGCGCCGTATGCATAAGGCGTTCCAACGCGATGGGTGGGTCAGCCCGCGCTGACGGACGCTCGAAGGACGCCTCGACATGACAGTGCGATCACTTTCGCTGCGCTACGGATGCTTCTATGAACAACCACCCCAAGCGGCTGGCCTTGCTGGTCCTGCCTTTGCTGGTCGCCGCCTGCGGCACGCTGCTGGCGCCGCGCCTGCCGCCGTTCGACCCCTGGGTGCCGACGCAGCCCATCCCCGATCCTGGAGACCAGTCGCCGCTGGTCCCGCAGAACTGAGACCATAGCGGCGCAGTGGGACACCAGTCCCATTGCGCGCAGGGCTGGCTGGCGGTTGAATGGCCGCCATGACCAGCGCCGCTCACTCCCCCCGCGCGCAGCTCTCGCTGCATGGCTACCCCAGCATCGCGATAGGCGGGCGTCGTGTCGCGCTGCAGCTCAAACATGGCCTCGCGCTGCTGGCCTATCTGAGCGACCAGGCGCGGCCCGTTGGCCGCGACGTCTTGGCGGGCCTGCTGTGGCCCGAGGCTGCGCCGGGGTTGGCGCGTGGCCGCTTGCGCCGGCTCGCGCATGAAGTCAATGGCGTGCTCGGCGCCGTGCTGATCGACGCCAATCCCGACGCGCTGTGGCTGGCCCCCGATGTCGACAGCGACTTGCGGCGCACCGGCGCGGCGATGGCGGCCGCCGACTTGAACGCGCTGCTCGATCCGCAAGCGGCCGACGTACTGGCCGGTTTCACGCTCGGCAGCGAGGCCTTCGACGACTGGGCAGACGCGCGCCGCCGCGAACAACGCGCGGCGCTGATGCGGGCGTTGGAACGCGGCATCGAGCGCGCGCTCGATGAAAACCAGGCCGACGCCACCGAGCAGGCCGGCGAAGCGCTGCTGCGCCTCGAGCCCTGCGCCGAGGCCGGGCATGTGGCGCGCCTGCTCGGCCGTGCCGAGCGCGGCGACGCGGCGGGCATCGAGACCGCCTATTTCGAAGGCGCGCGCGCCTGGCGTGACGAGCTGGGCGCGCGGCCGTCGGCGCGTTTCGAAGCGGCCTATGCACGCGCGCTCGGCCTGTTGCGGGCGGGACACCGTCCGGTGGAGATCGCTTTCGCGCCGACCGCACATGGCCAGGTGGCGCATGCGTGCTGGGGCGACGCTGCCGACTCCAGCCAGAGCGGCGAAGCCATCGTGGTGATGTGGGGTCTGATGACCAACATCGAAGTCGGCCTCGACGAGCCGCGCGTCTGTGCGGTACTCGATCGGCTGGCGCGCCGGCACCGGGTGATGATGATCGACCGCCGTGGCATGGGCCTGTCGGAGCGCATCGGCTTGGCGCCCGACGCCGCCAGTGCCGCCGAGGACGTGAGCGCCGTGCTCGACCACCTCGACCTGCGCCGCGCCTGGCTGTTCGGTGCCTCGGCCGGCGGCACGATGGCGCTCGACATGGCGCTGCGCCGCCCGGACCGGGTGGCGGGGCTGCTGCTGTTCGGCACCTCGGCCAGCGGCCACTGGACGCCGGAAACACCGTGGGCGCTGAACCCCCGTGTGCAGGACGCCTGGCTCGAACGGCTCTGCGATCCGGCGCACTACGACGAGGGGCTGCGCCGCTTCGCACCTTCCGCCGCCGACGACCCGCGGGTGCGCGCCTGGTACGGCCGCTTGCTGCGCAATGCCGCATCGCGCGTCGGCGTGGCCACGCTGCTGCGTGCCTTCCAGGCACTCGACCTGCGGCCACGCCTCGGTGCGGTGCGCGTGCCGACGCTGGTGATGCAACGCCGTGGCGATCGCGTGGTACCACTGGCAGCCGGCGAGCAACTGGCGAGCGGCATCCCCGGCGCCGAGATCGAGCGGCTCGACGGCGACGACCATTTCCTGTGGCATGGCGACAGCGGTGCCATCGTGCGCGCCATCGAGCGTTTCGTCGCCCGGCACTGCGCGGTTGCGGCGGGCGAAGCGATGGCGGCCTGAAGCAGCGGACGCCGAGCGGACGGCTGCCGCGCACGATCACGGCTTCACTTTCAAGGAGCCCCTGATGACCACCCAAGACAACCTTGGCCATACGCTTTCCGGCGCCGATGCCCGATCACTCGACCTGTACGAACAGGCCTGCCACGAATTCCGCTGCCTCGTGGGCGACCCGGTTGGCACCGCGCAGCGTGCACTCGTCATCAGTCCTGAATTCACAATGGCGCATGCACTCGTGGCCTGGCTGATGCTGCTCGGCACCGAGCCCGGCGGCCAGGCCCCGGCGCGCGCTGCGCTGCAGGCTGCACGCACAGGGCAGGCCGACGAACGCGAGTCGATGCACCTGCTGGCGATCGAACATGTCGTCAACGGGCGCTGGCACGCCGCTGGCCTGGTGCTCGAAGACCTGTCGATCCGCTGGCCGCGCGATGCGCTGGCGCTGCAGGCCGGCCATCAGATCGACTTCTTTACCGGTCACTCGCGCATGCTGCGCGACCGCATCGCCCGCGCCGCGTCGTCGTGGCATGCCGGCATGCCCGGCTATCACGCCGTGCTCGGCATGCATGCGTTCGGCCTCGAAGAGACCGGCGACTACGCGCGTGCCGAGGCGTTGGGCCGGCGCGCGGTGGAACTCGAGCCGAAAGACAGCTGGGCCTGGCACGCCGTGGCGCATGTGATGGAAATGCAGAACCGGCGCCGCGACGGCGTGGCCTGGCTCGGCAACGCCAGCTCAACCTGGAGCGAGGGCAGTTTCCTCGCCGTGCACAACTGGTGGCACCTGGCGCTGTTCCACCTTGGCCTCGATCAGATCGACGAAGTGATGAAGATCGTCGACGCGCGCGTGCTCGGCACCGCTTCGCCGATCGTGCTCGAGATGATCGACGCCTCGGCGATGCTGTGGCGGCTCGAGCTGCGTGGCATCGATGTGGGTGACCGCTGGAACGCCTTGGCCGAGCGCTGGACCGCGGTCTCGCAGCAAAGCACCTACGCCTTCAACGACCTGCACGCGATGCTGGCTTTCGTCGGTGCCGGTCGCGGCGACGATGCGCAGCGCTTGCTCGCCGCGCAGGAGGTGGCGCTGCCGGTGGAGGGCGACAACGCGCTGTTCCTGCGCGACGTGGGCCTGGACGCCACGCGCGCGATCCATGCCTTCGGCGCCGGCCGCTACGCCGAGGCGGTGCAACGCCTGCGCCCCTTGCGCAGCAACGCCCACCGCTTCGGTGGCAGCCATGCGCAACGCGATCTGATCGACCTGACGTTGATCGAAGCGGCGGCGCGCAGCGGTCAGTCCTTGCTGGCTGAAGCGCTGCAGCGCGAGCGAGCCGAGCGCGTGCACTGAGTGCATCGCTGGCTTCGGCGGGCTAGCGGCGCGACTGGAAAGGTCGGGTTCAGCGCGCCGTTTCTGGCGTGCTGACAAAGCCGATCTTGGCCAGACCGGCCTTGGACGCATCGGCGAGCGTTTCGGCGATGGCGGCGTAGCGCGTGTCGCGGTCGGCGCGCAGATGCACTTCGGGCTGCGGGTTGCGCCTGGCCTCGGTGGCGAAGCGCGCGGCGGCCTCGGTGCGCGTCAAGGGTTCGCCGTTCCAGAAGCGCGCGCCGGTGGCATCGACGGCGAACTCGATCCTGTCGGGCTTCAACTGATTGGGCTGCGAGGTCGCGCGCGGCAGCTCGAGCTTGACCGCATGCGTGAGCAGTGGCGCGGTGACGATGAAGATGACGAGCAGCACCAGCATGACGTCGATCAGCGGCACCATGTTGATGTCGGCCATCGGCGTGGCCGTGCTCTTGCGGTCGAAGGAGGCGAAGGCCATGTCAGGCTGCCTGGGTGCGCAGCGCACGCACGTTGGCCGTTTCCTGGCCTTGACCGGTGCGCAGGGACTGGCCCATCGAGAGGAAGGTCAGCAACTCGAAGGCAAAGGCATCGAGCTTGGCGTTCAACACACGGTTGCCGCGCGTGAAGGCGTTGTAGGCCACGACCGCGGGGATCGCAACGGCCAGGCCGATGCCCGTCATGATGAGCGCCTCGCCCACCGGGCCGGCCACCTTGTCGAGCGTGCCGGCGCCGCTCATGCCGATCGCCACCAGAGCGTGGTACACGCCCCAGACGGTGCCGAACAGGCCGACGAAGGGCGCGGTGGCGCCGATCGTCGCCAGCGTCGTCAGGCCGCCTTCGAGGCGTGTGGTCTCTTCGTCGAGCACTTTCTTGATCGTGCGCGTCACGAACTCCTGCGAGCTGCCGGCTTCGGCGAGCTTCGCAGCACCGTACTTGGCGTGGTGCGCCTGCGCATGCATCGCATGCGCGGTGAGGTGCGAGAACGGATCGCGCGCGCCGTGCGTCGTGATCTCGGTGCCGACTTCGTCGAGCGAGCGCGCATTCCAGAAGAAGGAGAGGAAGCGATCGCAACGCCGGCTGCGCACGACCTGCGACAGCCCCTTGATGGCGATTAACCCCCACGACGCGACGGACATCGCCACGAGGATGATGAGCAGCGTGCGGCCGACGGCGTCCATCTGGGCGACGAAGTGGGAAAAGCCGAGCCCGGCCTGGGCGGTTTCGTTCATGGAGAGATCAACCTTCGAGTTCAAAGACGAGGGGCATCAGCACCCAGAACGGTTGTGGCACGCCGTTCTCGGTGTAGGGCTTGAAGCGGGTGGCGCGCACGGTGGCGAGTGCGGCTTCGTCCAGGCTGGCAAAGCCCGACGAGCGTGTGAGCTGCATCTGCTGCGGCAGGCCGCGCGCATCGACCAGCACGCGCACCATCACACGCCCTTGTTCGGCGCGGCGGCGTGCTGCTTGCGGATAGCTGAGCACCGGCGGCGTCAGGTAGTCGACCGCAGTGGCCGGGATGGTCTTGGGCTCCGGCGGCGGTGCAGCCGGTGGCGGCGCGGGAGGCGACGGCGGTGCGATTGCGATCACCGGCTCGGGTGCTGGCGGTTCCGGCGGCGGCGGTGGCACCACGAAGACAGGTGGCGTGGGCGAGGGCGACGGCGCCGCCACGATCAGCGGTTTGGGCGGCGGCGGTTTGAGCACCTGTGGTGGTGGCGGCGGCGGTGGTACCGGCGGCGCGGGCGGTGCGATCAGGTCGACGACGATCGGCGCGATCTCGCCCACCGCGAGCCGCACCGACTCGATCTGCAGCAACGCCCATCCAGCGGCGAGGTGCGCGCCGAGCATGCCCGCCACCACGCCGCGGCGTGCCCAGGGGGTCAGCGGTTCGGCGCCGTCGAGCGGCTACGCAGGGGGCAAGCGGGTCGTCATGGCACGAGGGATCAGCCGTCGTGGCGCAGCGCGCCAAACACGCCCTTGGTTTCGTCGCCGGGTCCTGCGGCGAAGTACAGCGCGTTGCTGTCACCCAGGCTCGCGCCGTTGCCGAACTGAAGCCCCCACAGGCCTTCGATCGCTATCGGCTCGCCGTCGTCGTCGGCCATGAATCCGAGGAAGTCGTTGCGCTCGACGTCGAACGCGGCGATGCGCCCCTTGCCGCCGAAGTTGCCAACCAGCAGTGCGCCATTGAAGGGCCCGAAGCCTTCGCTCGGCGCCACGGCCAGGCCCCAGGGCGCGTTCAGGCGCCGGTCGTCGGCGATTGTTTTGACGAGCGCGCCGTCAAGATTGAACATGGCCACGCGGCCGCGATCGGGTTGTCGCGTTTCGTCGGCCGCGGTGATGGCATCTTCTTCGGCGGCGAAGAACTGGGTGGGGTTTTCAGGATCGGGCTGGCTCTTCGCGTAGGCCACGAACGCGTAGCTCGTGCCCTTGACATCAAGCACCTGGATGTTGAACGGCACGTAGTCACCCGGCTCGGCCGCGGGCTTGACGCCGATGAACGGGTTGGCGAAGGCGGTGCCGAGCGCGACAGGCTGCCAATCCTTGTCGAAGGCGCGGATCTGCGGCGACACGCCGAAGTCGGCGGCCCACAAACGGTCCCAGGTGCCGGGCTTGATGGCGATGCCGAAGTACGCATGGCCCTCGGCGCTGCCGTTGATGACTTCGACAGCAGCGCCGTTTTGCCGGACAACCGCGCCGCTGGTTGCATTGCGCTCGGTCCAACCGGAGATCACGCCGGAGTCGGTGGCGAAGATGAAGCGTGCCGAGCCTTCGAGGACTTGCTCGACGCCGCCGACGGTCACGCGCTGGTTGCGCACGATGAACTTGTCGGACGTGAGCTCAGCGCCGTTGAAGACCACGCCGGTGCCGAAGCCGGTGAACAGCCCGGTGTTGGTGACGTCGGTCTCGCCTTCAGGCACACCCGCGCCGGGGATGCGCACGAGCGTCAGCGCGTCCTGGAACAAGCTGCGCAGCGACGCATCGCCCGAGGCGCTGACATCGCCGACGAATTGATAGGACCAGCCACCGGCCGTGACCCAGAAGTGCCCGCCGGCGCCGGCCGGGCGCGTTGCGATGCCCCAGGCGTTGATGAACTCGGCGTCCTGCGCGGCGTTGGCCAGCGCCGGGTTGAACTCGGCGCTGTCGGCATCGCTTGCCACCAGGTTGACCTGCCTGAAGCTGTTGCGCGGCGCATCGTCGCCGCCGCACGCTCCCAACAAGGTTGCGCTGCCACTGGCAATTAGGAAAAGACGACGTTGCATGTTCGGTACTCCACTGACGTTAAAAAAACGGAAGTCGTGGCCTTGACAGCCGCGACGCTTCTTGCGGGTTCGGCGGGCGGCACGAGCCAGAAGACGAGGCCGCTGACGCCGCCGACCAAGGCCACGGCCAGCAGGTCGTACGTCCAATGCAGTTTTGCTTTGGGCATGGCGTCAGTGCAGCGCGCTGCTGTAGTCGCTGGGTTCATGCCAAGCTGCGTCGGCTTCTGCTGCAGCCGCGTACGGCTCGGCCTGCGCGAGCAGAAGCCAGCGTTGATGCACCTTTCCGATGACGTGGCGCATTCCGGGCGCGACGTCCGGGTGTTCGCGCAGGAAGAACAGGTTCGACACGATCTTGCGTGCCATCAGCGCGCGCTGCTGTTCCTCGGTGGCGCTGTCGCTGGGCTCCGGCGCTGCCCAGCAAGTCATCAACGCCAGCGTGCCGGCGACCAGTCCACCCACGCAAGGCAAGGCCTCGCTGGTTTCTTCAAAGTTGTTTGCGTGCATGCCAGTCCTGTCTGTCGGCCCTGTGAGAACGGGGCCGGTGGGCGACATGGCTGGCGTTGGCTGGCAGTCGAAACCTGTTGCGGTCGCGCCGTGGTGGTCGCGCTGCGCTGAAGGTGTGAGACTGAAGTGTAATGCGAATAATTCGCATCTACAACACGAAAAACAGGCGAGCGGTTCAGCCGCTTCGTCGCATCGTTGCGCAGGGGTCGGCGCGCTGCTGGGCAGGCGTGACGATGACGCGATCAAATGCGCCCGCCACATTCTCGGCGCCGTCTTCGAGCAAACCGACCGCTTCCGTGCGCGCCACCTCGGCTGCAGGAACCCAGCGCGGCACGCCGATATCCCGGCGCGTGTGACCTGATCCGGCAATCAACACGGCGCCGCGCGCGGCGTGCAGTTGAACCACGCGCGCCATGAACTGGTCACGTGCAATCTGAGCGCCCACCATGCGCCGCGCCATCGCGGCATCGATGAGGCCGCAGTGGCTGCGCTCGATGTCTGCCGCGTGCGCGGCCTCGATATCGGCCGGCACTCGCGCATCGAAGCCGTGTGCAGCCAAGCCGTCGGCGATGACCTTGCGCGCGTCGGCGCGCGAGACGTTGGCGGCGACCACCGGCAAACGGTGCTGCAGCGCCAACGCAATCAGCGGTTCGTAGAAATGCCACTGCCAGCGCGAGGCGCCCGGCGAGCCGGCAGGCGTGGGGCCGCTGCCCGCGGCGATCAGGGCTGCCGCATCAGCGCCTGCTGCAATCGCACGGTCGATGTCTGCCTGCCGCTCGCGATCGAACTGCTCCATCAACAGCGCAGGGCGCGCGCCGCTTTCGAGCATCGCTTGAAGGGCGTGGCGCTGAATCTCATGGTGTCGCGCGTTGTCGTGCGTCTCACCGAGCAGGACGATGGGTTTGTCGAAGCGCAGCGGTGGGATGGTCGAAGCGCACGACAGTTGCAGCGCAGCCACGAGCGCGCAACCCAGCGCGCGCAGCCTGCGTGCTCGCGGCAAAGTCATTCGCTCCGCCGCGCCGCGCAGCCTGCGTGACGGCTCGCCAGCGACCGGTGGGCAGCGTCGACGCTCTCGTGCAAAAGGTGCGCAGCCAACGGGTCGTGCAGTTTGAGCAAGGTCGTCAGCCGCGACAGTGGCCGTGCCGTGTGTTCCAGACAGACGCTGCGCCAGTACCAGGGCAAAGCTTCGTCGTGCGCGGTCTGCATCAGCAGGCGCAGCGAGCGCTGCAGCAACGCCAGTTCGGCTGAGCCGCCGTCGCCAGCCAGCTGTCCGCCGATGCCGAGCCAGCAGCGGATGACCGCCGGCTGTTCAGGGTTGTAGGCCAAGCGGATGCCCAAGCCGATGCGCTCCCAGCGTTGGCGAAGGGTCGCAGCGCCAGCGCTGACCGATGCCGCCCGGTTCATGGCCGCGCCCCGTGTGGTTGATCAATTGCGCCGATCATGAACTCTCTCCTGCCATCGAGGCAACTCGGTCTAGCGCGCGGCGCAGGCTCGCAGCGCTCGGATTGTCAACAAACAGGCAGCGCTTGCCAGTGCGCTTGCAGTGGTCCTTGACGCGCCAGTAGGCGTCATGGCTGATGCAGCCGGTCTGGCAGATGACCAGATCGGCGGCCGACAGCGTGGCTTCCAAACGCTGCACGTTGTCCTTCTCGCCGCCGTCGTGGTGCGAGAAGCGGGCGCCGCGGCGCTCGACAAGCTGGCGGTAGATCGGCACGACCGCGCTGCGGCCACCGACGCAGAGGACGGCTTGCGCGGGCAACGGGCCGTCGCAATCGACGGCTTCGTCCGCGCCCGCGGTGATTGCCGGGGTGGCGGGCGGCAACTCGTCCTGTGCTCGCCAGCGGCGCGACGCCTCCTTCGCTTGCGTCAATGCGCGCTGCAACGCCAGCACGCGCTCGTCCTGATCGGCCAGCCGGCGTTGCAGCGCCAGGCGGTTCGACAGGTCGGAGTCGGTCCTGCGCATCTGCAGGGCCTTCTCGTTCAATTGCGACAGGCTGGCATCGCGTGACACCAGCAGCAAGCGCAGGCTCGTTGCTTGCGCTTGCAGGCTCTCGCGCTCGGTGCGATGGCATTCGGCTTGCGCAGCCAGCCGCGCTTGCGCCTCTCGCAAGGCCTCGCCGACGTGGGCGCACTGGGTTTGCAACGCGCTGATACGGGCCTGATCGGCACGCTCTGCATGGCCCACCTGGTGCTGCATCATGTGCACCTCGGCCAGCACGGAACGCTCGAGGTTTGGCGAGCAGCGCGCGTGCGTGGCCACGGCCCACAGCGCGCCAGGCAACTCATCGCCACTGGAGTTGGCCAGCCACCACTCCATCAAGTCATCGGCGGTCTTGCACGGCGCGGCGCGGCGCAGGAAGGAGGCGTAGCGGCGGTCGAGGTCACGTTGCACTGCATCGGCCAGCGGTGTGCGCGACTTGCAGTTCTGCGTCGTGTAGCAATGCAGTTCGTAGTCGTTGGCTGGCGTCAAACCCGCCATCAACTTTTCGGCGAGCCGACGCAGTGCAGCCACCGGCAGGCATACGCCGACGATGGGGCAGTGGGCGTGGCCGTCGAGCTGCCACAGCCGGCGCCGTTGCGAGCCAGCCGGCACGGGACGCAATGAAACGACGCTGGCGCAGCAGCGCACGGCGTGGGGGAGGGAGCGGGGCGCGTCGGCGTCGTAGGCGTCGTCGTTGGTCATGGGTGCTTGCCGTTGCCTTTCAGCCGTTGAGCGCAAAGCGCATTGGAAACTCGACCCAGTCGTCCACCGGCTGCGCGCCCAGGCGCGCCGGCACGAAGCGACAGCCGCGCGCTTGCGTCAACGCAGCGACATCGAACAAGCGCCAACCACTGCTGGCCACCATCTGGACATCGGCGGCGCGGCCCTCGCGGTCGACGAGGATGCGCAAATGCACCACGCCCTCAATGCCTTGCTCCTTGAGCGCTGGGGGGTAGGGCGCGAGCGCGCACTGCGAATGCGCGGCACGGGTGGCAATCACCGTGGGTGGCGGCGTGGTGACAGCCAATGCAGGCGGTGCGGCGCTTTCCTGGACGCCCGGTGACACGGCGACTACCGGCTCGCCGCTGGGGGCCGGTGGGTTGTCGGCGACGGTGGCGTTGGTTGCGCCGACCGTTGCGGCCGCGCGCGGCACCGGCTTCTTTTGCGGCGCTGATGGCGTGTTCATCGGCGCAGGCAGCGCGTCGGTGGACAGTGCTGCCGCTGTTGTCATGGGCGGCGGCGCGATGTTCACCATCACGGGTCGGGCCTCGGGCTGTCGCACCTGGCCCGGCGTGACCTCTTTGAGCATCGTCAACGCCATCAATGCCCACAGCAGCAAGGCATGAGCGATGAAGACAATCACCAGCGCCGCCGAACGCCAACCGGGCTTCATGCGGATGCCTCGCGCAGCGGCGCGGCCTTGGGACAGGCCAGCGCCGCAAAGCGCCCGCCGGGCCGGCCGATGCACTCAAACTCGATGCCGAACAGCGTCGACAAGTGAGGCACGGCCGCGCGGCCGCTGGGGATGTCGGCCACCAGCCGGCCCTCGTTGACGAGCCACAAACGATCGAAGTGCGACAGCGCCTGGTTCACGTCGTGCAGCACGGCAACGAGCGCGTGTGCGCGTTCGTTGGCGTAGCGGATCAGCGCGCCGAGCAGTTCGAACTGCAGGCCCGGGTCGAGCGCGGCCAGCGGTTCATCGACCAGCACCAGGCCCTCGCGCGCTTCCCACAACTGCGCCATGACGCGCGCCAGTTGCACGCGTGCCTGCTCGCCGCCCGACAGAGTATCGAAGCGCCGGCCGTGCAGGTGCGCTGCATGTGCCGCTGCGAGCGCAGCAGCGACGATGGCGGCTTGCCCGGGATCGGGTTCGCGCGCCAGGCGGCCGAGCGATACCACCAGCTCCACCGGCATGCCAAAGGCCACCGCGTGTTGCTGCGGCAGCACCGCGCGCAGATGCGCAAGATCGCGTGCAGGCGCGCGCGCCACGTCGACGCCACCGAGCAGCACTGCGCCCTCGTGCGCCTTGCGCTCGCCGGCCATGAGCTTGACGAGCGTCGATTTGCCAGCGCCGCTCGGCCCCAGCACGGAGATGCGCTCGCCGGGCCGCAGCGAGAGATCGAACGGACCGATGCAGCGGCCCGGCAGATGCGCGGCGGCGCGCTGCAAGTGCAGCAGCGGCGCAGAAGCAAGCGCCTTTGCCGGTGCTTCGTCGTCATGGTCTATCGCCAAGCGCTCGCAGGCCAGTGTCTCGGGCGGCAGGCGTTCGGCCCAGTGCGAAGCCTTCGCCAGAGTGCCGTTCATGCGTGGCCGCCTTGTCGCTGCACAAGGCCGCGCAGCAACAACAAGAATGCCGGTCCGCCGATCAGCGCGGTGAAGATGCCGACCGGAATCTCGGCCGGAATGGCGACGATGCGCGCCAGTGTGTCGGCGATCAGCAGCAGCAGGGCGCCGGCGGCCATCGACAGCGGCAGCAAGCGCCGCTGGTCGGCGCCGGCCGCGCTGCGCACCAGGTGCGGCGCGATCAGGCCGATGAAGCCGATGAGCCCGCACCAGGACACCGCCAACGCGGCCAGCAAAGCCACGACGACGATGATGCGCAAGCGAACGCGCGGCAGATCGACGCCGACATGTCCGGCCGCCGCCTCGCCGAGCGCGATGGCATTGAGCGCATGGCCCAGGCGCCGCGCCTGCCAGGCGGCCAGCGGCAACACCGCGGCAAGGATCGCCACCACGCTCCACTGTGCGCCGGCCAGCGAGCCGAGCGTCCAGAACGTCAGGTTGCGCAACTGCTCGTCGGTGGCGAGGTAGCTGCACAGTCCGACCACTGCCATCGCCACCGCATTGAGCGCCAGGCCGGTCAGCAGCAAGCCAGCGATCGAGCCTGGTGTCAGCCAGCGTGCCAGGCGTTCGAGCGTGAAGCAGACAAGCAAGGCGCCTCCGAACGAAGCCATCGGCAACACCCACAAGCGCCACTGCGGCGGCACTGCGGCCTGCGCTGCCGCAAAGACGGTGAGCACGAGTGAGGCGCTGCATGCCGCACCGCTGGTGACGCCGAGCAGTTGCGGATCGGCCAGCGGATTGCGGAACAAGCCTTGCACGAGCGCGCCGGCGAGCGCGAGCGTTGCGCCGATCAGCATCGCGAACAAGGCGCGTGGCAGGCGTACGTGCCAGAGCACGTAGGCGCTGCCGGGCATGGGTTGGTCCGTCATCAGCCCCAACGCGCCGGCCCACCAGTCCGACGCGCTCACTTTCACTGCGCCGACTTGCACTGCGGCGGCAAACGCCAGCAGGAGCGCGGCGCCGAGCGCCACGGCGATCGACGGCAAGCGAGGTTTTGCCAGGCCAAACGCAGACGGAAAACCGGACATGCGGTCGGCTTGGTTCATGACTTCTGCGTCGTCGCAGCAAACAGCGCATCGGTCAACGCCAGCGTGGCCATCGGCATGCGAGGCCCGAAGCCGAGCAGCAACAACGCGTCGAGCCCGACCACGCGGCGCGCGCGGCCGGCAGGGGTTTGCGCCAAACCGGGCGACTTCAACAAGGCGTCGATCCCGCCCACCGCTTCGAGCCCCTGCTCGGTGGTGACGATGACCTGCGGCGCGCCGGCCACGGCCGCTTCCGGCGTCAGCGGCTTGTAGCCGGTGAAGCCGTCGGCGAAGACGTTGGCGCCGCCGCTGTAGCCGATCATCGCGTCGGCCGCAGTGTCGCGACCGGCCACCCGCAGTTGCGTGCCGGCATGCGAGAGGATGAACATCACACGGGGCGCGGCGCCGCTGGCGGCCTTGACGTGGCCCGCAACGCGGTCGCGTGCGGACTGCCAATGCTCACGCAGGCTTTGCGCGAGTGCTTCGCCGGCCGCTTCGCGCCCGCACAGCGCGGACAGCCGCAGCGTGCGTTCGAGAACGCCTGCGAAGCGGTGCTGGCCGCCCAAAACCACCAGCGGCACGCGCGCGGCTTCGAGCGATCGCAACACCGCCGGCGGCCCGGCCTCTTCGCCCGCCACCACCAGCGTGGGTTGCAGCGACAGCACGCCTTCGGCCGAGAGCTGGCGCGCGTAGCCGACGCTCGGCAGTTGACGCGCGCTGGCCGGGTAGAGCGATGTGGTGTCCACGCCGACCAACTCGCGTTGGGCCCCGAGCGCGTAAAGCGTTTCGGTGATCGCACCGCCGATGCTGACGATGCGCCGCGGTGTCGCGGCCATGACGCCGTGCGCGGGCCACGCCGCGCCGAGCGTGGCGGCTGCCGCGCCGACAATGCAACAGCGGCGCGATCGTTCGCGCGAATTCAGCATGCGCATGGTGTCCCCTGCGCCGTTGCGTCGGGCGCCAGGCCCTCGACCAGGTCGCGCCAGCCGCACAGCTCTGCGCGCCCTGGTTTGCGCTCGCCGAAGAACATGGCGATGGTGTCGCCGTGCTCATCGAACAACTCGAGCGAGGTGACGAGGCCGTCGGCCGTGGGCTTGCGCACGATCCAGGCCTGCGCGACATGGTCCTGCCGCAAGTGCAGGTTGAAACCGTCGTCGAGCACATTGATCCATGGCCCCATCGGCGCAATCTTCTTCACCGTGCCGCTGTGGATCTGAATCATGCCGGGGTTGCCGACGAAGACCATGATCGGCACCGCTGCCGCCGCCGCGGCATGCAGCAGCGCTGGCGCGCTGTCGAGATCAACGGCTTGCACGAATTGAGGATCGGCCAGACGCAGCGCTTGCCGGCGCGTGACACAGAAGCGCTTGATCAGCCCGAAGAACTCGTGCGTGTCGCGCATCGACGACCATGCTTGGCGCAGCCCGGCAATCTCGATATCGGTGTCGGGCCGCTCTGGTGCAGATCTCGGTGCGGCCACGGTTTCGATGCCGCAGTGCTGTTCGTCGGCAACGAAACGCGCCACCAGATCGACCCAAGCGCCTCGGTCGGTGCGTGCGCGTGAAAAAACCTTGTGCACCGCCACGCCTTGCCCGTCGAAGAACTGCAGGCTCGATTGCATGCCTCGGGCGGTGATTTCATCGACCGCAAAACCATGCGCCCAACGGCTGTAGAACACGCGCAAGTCGATCGCGCCGCCGAGCACGAGCCCCATTTCGCGGCCCGCCGGTCCGACCGCGCTGATGTCGCGGTACGTGCCGACTTTTTCATGCACGCACGAGGCATTGCGCGTCAACGCCATGACCTCGCCCAGCGCTTCGAACGCGGCCACGAGCGCCGGCCAAGGGCCGTGCAAGCGGCGCGCCATCAAGCCGCAGGCCTCGTTGTCGGGCACGCCGGCATGCGCGCCGATCAACTCGCCTTCGCTGATGCCCAGGCCGGCCGCAACGTCGCGGTGTCGCGCCGGGCCGGCGCGGCGTGCTTCGGCATAGGCGCGGCGCAGCGCGGTGGTGGAGTGCGGTGCAACGCAGCGGGTGGGGGCATCGGCGGTCAGCGTCATCGGGAGCCTCGCTCGTCAAAAGTCATAGCGCATCGATACCTGCAGGCTGCGGCCCGGCGCTGTGTAGGCGTCTTTGACGGCGCTGTTGTCGGGCAGGCCGCGCACGTCGGACCAGCGCCAGTAGGTCTCGTCGAGCGCGTTGTGCAGGTTCAGGCTCAGCGTGAGCGGCGGTAGCGGCTTCCACGTCGCGCCGATGTCGAGCACGGTGTAGGAGGGCGGTGCGAACGGCGTCGAGCTCGCGGGCTCAATGCGGTTGGCCGCTTTGCCCTGCGCGTGCAGCGCCTGCGCCCGCAGCTCCCACGTGCTCGCGTTGTAGCGTACGCCGAGCGACGTGCGCAGCGGCTCGACGGTGTTGAGCGGCTCTCGTGCGCCGTTGACCTCGCGGTAGCCGCGCGACAGCGCCGAGCCTGCCGTCAGTGTCCACTGCGTGCCAGCCCGCCACTCGCCGCGCAGCTCGACGCCGCGGATGCGCGCCTTGGCCAGGTTGATGAACTGGAAGATCAGCGGATCGACGCCCGGCACGCCGGTGCCGCCGACGACTTGCTGGGCGATGAAGTCTTCATATCGGTTGTCGTATCCGGCCAGCGAGTAGCGCAGCCCAGCGATACGGCCGCGCACGCCGGCCTCGATGCTCTCGGCGCGCTCCGGCTGCAAGTTCGGATTGCCGATGCTCTGATACCCCTGCGCGACGTTGGTGAAGCCGTTGTTCACCTGGTCCGGCGTCGGCGCGCGAAAGCCGCGCGCCAGTTGCGCGTAGGGCGCGAAGTGATCGGCGAAGCGCCAGACGATGCCGATGCGCGGCGTCACGGCCTGGTCCGACAACGGCGTGATCGCGCCGATGTAGCCCTCGGCCGATGGCGACAACTTGTAGCGATCGAAGCGCAGCGCCGGAATCACGCTGAACGCGCCGGCCTCGATTTCGCTTTGCACAAAGGCGCCGGTCAGCGTGTACTCGGTGTCCGGAAAGGGCTTGGCGGGGAAGGTCTCGCCCGCTGGGGGCACCGTGCCGTCTCGCACGCCAGAAATGGTGCTGCTGCTGGCGTCGATGCCGTAGGCCAGACGCTGCGCAAAAGGCGCGCTGAAGCTGCTCTCCAACTGCACCGACAGGCCTTGCACTTTCTGCCGGTAGCGGTTGTCGCGCGTGCGGTCGGCGGCGGTGTAGCGGTCTTCGGACGAGCGTTGTTCGACCTCCGCGTCTTGCGCATACAAGCGCGTTTCGGCTTTCTGAATCCACGTGCCGTTCAGATCGGCATAGCGGTGATCGAACGAGACGCGCTCGCGCCGCACCGTGTCGCGCGCATCGAGGTCCAGCGCCGCCGTGGCCGGCAGCGGAGCGGGCGCGGGCGGTGGCAGCGTGCGCGCACTGAAGACTTCCGTGTTCTGACGGCGCCGAAGCGCTTCCAGCGTGGCGCCGAAGCGATGCGCTGCGTTGAGTTGGAAATACGCCTTGCCGAGCACGTTCTGTTGCTCGGCGCCCTGCGGGTTCGGTGTGGTGCGGCTGCTGTTCTGTGCGTCGTTCGTGCCGCGGTTCTCGGTCTCGTGGCTGCGACGGCCATTCAGCAGCAGCAGGCCTTGCCAGGCATCGCTGCGCGCGGCGCCCGCCACGGTGGCGCCCACGGAGTCGTCGATGCCATCGGCCGAGAGCCGCACGAAACCGCCGACGCTGCGGC
Organism: Burkholderiales bacterium; assembly: GCA_031413095.1. Lineage (GTDB taxonomy): Bacteria > Pseudomonadota > Gammaproteobacteria > Burkholderiales > Burkholderiaceae_C > CADEEN01. The sequence continues at coordinate 23,892 of JANOEG010000154.1, forward strand.
CCGCGCCCAGCACATCAGACGGATCGAGCGTGCGCAGGCTGACGGCGCCGGCCAGGCCGTCGCTGCCGAACTGCGTGGAAGCCGGGCCGCGCAGAACCTCCAGGGACTGCGCGCTGTCGAGCGCAAAGAAGTCGCCGCGGCCGGTGGCAAAGGCGCCGAACGAAAAGCTGTTCGGCACGCGGATGCCATCGACGAGCAACAGCACCTGGTTGCCTTCGAGGCCGCGGATGTTGATGCCTTCGTTGCCCGCGCGGCCGGTGGACGAGCCGGCTGCGGAGAAACGCGACGGCGCGGCGCGCACTGTGATGTCGATCTCGTTCCTGAACAGATCCTTGATGTCGCGCGCGCCGCGGCGCTGCGCCTCGTCGGCCGGCACGACAGTGACGGTGGCGGGCACGTCATTGACACGCCGCGGAGTGCGCGTGGCCGTGTTGGTGATCTCGCCCAGCGGCGTGGCCGGGTCAGCGGGTGGTGTCTGCGGTGTAGCGGCGGTCTGGGCTAAAGCGTTTGCGGGCGTGATGCCCGCGAACATGGCTATTGCCATCCAAGCCAGGGCGGCGGTCGTCGGTTGCGGCACGGGTGTTCTTCTGAGGTCGAAGCACTGGCTCGCGTCCGGCTGGCGGGTGCAGGGGGTTGGGGGAACTATTTGGTGAGGATCAGTTTGCCAAGTGACGTACGGCGCAGCCGGTAGATCTGGCCGACGTGGTTGATCTCGACCTCCTGCGCCGCACCGAGCAGGGTCTTGCTGTCGATGCGGCGTGGCGGTGGCTCGAGCATCCTGGGCGCGTCGGGCGCCACCGCCACCGCCACGGGCTCGTGCGTCGGGGTGTCGTGGCGCTGCATCAGCTCATGCCCGCAGTTTGCAGGGCGGCGGCCGGCGGCGATGGGGCGCTGCGCCCGGCACCTCGGTGGCCAAGCCAGGACACGCACGACACGGCGGCGGACAGTGGCGAGCTGCGTTGGCGGCACTGGGAGTCGAACGTCTCGCGTGCGAATTCGCAGCAGGCGCCGCAGGCCGTGGCTACACGTAGCTGCTCTTGCAGTTCGTCATAGGAGGCGCAACCGTGCCGAGCGGCTTGGGCGATGTCGCGGTCGGAGACTTGGTGGCAGACGCAAACAATCATGACTGGCATCTTAATGCGAACTATTCGCATTTGCAAGTCATTCGATGAAAGCGTCCTGTGCCACGTACGCGGCGCCCGCCGCCGACTCAGCTCATGGATTCAACCTGCGACTGCAGGTAGTTCGGCTCGCCGACCTTGTTCACCAGCTCGAGCTGGGTTTCGAGAAAGTCGATGTGCTCCTCGGTGTCGTCCAGGATGTGCTGCAGCACCTGCCGCGACACGTAGTCGCGAGACGCCTCGCATTGGGCGATGCCGTCCTTGATCGTGGCCTGCGCGGCGCGCTCCATCGTCAGGTCGCAACCCAGCGCTTCGATCAGCGTTTCGCCGATCAGCAGCTTGCCCAGGTCCTGCAGGTTGGGCAGGCCGTCGAGCGTGAGGATGCGCTCGATCAGTGTGTCGGCGTGTTTCATCTCGCCGATCGACTCCTCGTACTCCTTCTTCGCCATGCGGCCGAAGCCCCAGTGCTTGAACATGCGGTAGTGAAGGAAGTACTGGTTGACGGCGGTGAGTTCGTTGCGTAGTTGAGCCTGAAGGCAGCGGATGACTTGGGGATCGCCTTGCATATGGATTCTTTCTGAGTGTGTTGAGAATTCTGCGTCAACCGAGCAGCGAGTAAGGCCCGCCTCGGTCGAGGGCGCGCTTGTACGCCGGCCGCTCGTGGATGCGTTCCAGGAAGCCGCTGAGGTTGGGGAAGTTCGATTTCAGTGCGCCGCGCGACGACGCCGCCTCAATCGGAAAACTCATCATCACGTCGGCAGCGGTGAAAGCACGCCCGGCAAACCAGGGCCGCGAGACGAGCTCGCTTTCCATGAACGCGAGCTGGCGCTTGAGGTCGGGCTTGACGAATCCGTCCAGCACCTTGTTGGCAATCGCCTTGGCGATCGGCTTGGCGAAGAACGGCATCGGCGCCTTCTTGATGCGGTTGAAGACCAGCGCCATCACCAGCGGCGGCATCGCCGAACCTTCGGCAAAGTGCAGCCAGTAGGTGTAGCGGTGGCGCTCGGGCGTGCCGGCAGCGGGGCGCAGCGCGTCGCCGGCCTGCTCGACGAGGTACTCGACGATGGCGCCAGTTTCGGCAACGGCGGCCTTGCCGTCGGTGATCACCGGCGACTTGCCCAGCGGGTGGATGGCCTGCAGCTCCGGCGGCGCCAGTGACGTCGCCTTGTTGCGCTCGTAGCGTTTGACCTCATACGGCAGGCGCAACTCTTCGAGCAGCCACAGCACGCGCTGCGAGCGCGAGTGTTCGAGGTGGTGGACGGTGATCATGCTTTTCTCTTTCAGTGCAGCGGCCACCAGCGGCTTGCCAGTTGTTCGAGCGTCGTCGCGTCGCCGGCCGGCAGGCGCTCCAGGTACCAGCGCAAGTTGCTGTAGCGGTGCAGCAGCGCGTGGGCCATGAAGCGGCACTGCAATGCTGCATCGAGTTGGTGAGGTGCGTAGCCGTAGGCGCGCAGCACGCGCCGCAGCGTGCCGCCGTCGCCACAGGCCACGAACAGGCCCACCGATGCGAACTCGTACTCCGGGTCGCCAAGCATCGCGGGCTCGAAGTCGAACAGGCCGCCCAGGCGCGCGTCATCGACCATCAAATGCTCACGCATGACCTCCGTGTGCAGCAGCACGCGGCGTGCGCTCGGCGGCGGCATCCAGCGTTCGAGGAAGCTCGGGACTTGTTCAAGCCAGTGCGCATCGAGCCGTGCGCCCTGACGCGCGACGGCGCTGGCGCGTTGCGCGGCGATGAAACCGTCCCACTGCGGCGGCAGATCCCGCAGCGGCGTGGTGTCGACGGCGTGCAGCGCCGCGAGTGCAGCGCCGAGGGTGTCTGCCGCGCGGTCGCGCTCGGCTTGCGATAGTGCTGGCCAGGCATCGACCAGTCGCTGCCCGGGTAGCTGCGACATCAGCAGGTAGGGCCAGCCGTCGTGCACATCGGCTGCAAACAGGGTCGGTGTCGGTATGGGTAGCTTGTTCTGCACGGCGCCAAGGACGCGCGCCTCGACCGTCGCGTGCTCGTGCTCGGTCGGCGGAAAGAGCTTGAGCACGTGTCGTGCCCCCACGGCATAGACCGGCAGCGAGCCGCTGTCGTAGCGCATGCGTGGTTCCTGCGCCAGGCCGTGGCGCGACAGCAGCGCGGTCACGCCGGCCGCGAGCGCGCGCTCGTCGTCGAGCAAGGCGTCCCAGCCGGCGTCATCGTGGGCGGTCGGCAAGCTCATCACGCGGTCAACAACTTGTTCACGAGTTCAGGGGTGGTCGAGGCGCCGTACTTGCGCATCAGCCGCGCCCGGTACACGTCGACGGTGCGCGGGCTGATCGCCAGCCGCTGACCGACGCGCTTTGACGTGAGCCCCTCGATCAGCAACGCGGCGATCTCGCGCTCGCGCGGGGTCAGCGCGGCCGAGACCTTGCGCCGCGCCGACAGGTCTTCGAAGCTCCAGATGCCGTCGGCGTGCGGCCGTTTCGGGTCGAGTGCGCGGCCCGAGACATGGCACCAGAACAACTCGCCGGACAAGCGTTTCATGATGCGCTCGTCGGCATAAAAGCCCTTGCGGTCCAGGCTGGCGACGATGCGCGCGCCGGTGCGTTCGAACTCTTCGTGCGTCGGGTAGAGCAGCTCGAAGCTGCGGCCGGCGAACTGACTGTCGTGCTCAGCGCCGAACATCGCCAGCACCTGCTGGTTGCAGGCCACCATCAGGCGGTCCCGCGAAATGACCAGGCCGATCGGCGCGTGCTCGAAGGCGGTGCGGTAGTCGGTGGCCGTCATGATGTCTAGTTGATTCTACGTAACGACTACGTAATAGGCTAAGTAGTACGCTCGCGCCTTCTCTCAGGAGACCCACGGATGAAAAAGATCTACCCGAGCGCCAAGGCGGCGCTCGACGGCGTCGTCAAGGACGGGCAGTTGCTGGCCGTCGGCGGCTTCGGCTTGTGCGGCATCCCCGAGGCGCTGATCGACGCCCTGCGCGACAGCGCCGTCAAGAACCTGACCGTGATCTCCAACAACGCGGGCGTCGATGGCTTCGGCCTCGGCAAGCTGCTCGAGAC
>JANOEG010000155.1:0-3488 GCA_031413095.1 Burkholderiales bacterium
TCCGGGCTGGCCGCGGGCGGCGGTGTCACGGCAAGCGTTCGAGCGCGTGGCGGTACACCGGGTCGTGCATCAGGTTGTCCCAGGGCAGCGGCGGCGTCTTCGGCAGCAGCGCGAGGCGGCGCGCATCGCTTTGCGCGCTCAACTCGACGCGTCCCGCATCGACCGAGCGCTGCAAGCCGCCGATCAGCTCATCGACCGCAGCGCCGCCATCGACGCTCTGGTTGCACAGCAGGACCATGTCGCATCCGGCATTGAGCGCGATGCCGGCTGCATCGGCATAGCTGATGTCACGGCCGTCGATGCTGCGGGCGCCTTCCATGCTCAGGTCATCGCTGAAGATCGCGCCAGTGAACCCGAGTTGTTCGCGCAGGATCTCTTGCAGCCATCGTTCGGAAAAACCGGCAGGCCGCGCATCGACCTTGGGGTAGATCACATGCGCCGGCATCACGGACTGCAGGCTGGTGGACAACCAGCGATACGGCGCCGCGTCGTCGGCAAGAATCGTCTTCAAGGGGCGTTTGTCGACCGGCACATCGACATGCGAATCGGCGGCAACGAAGCCGTGGCCTGGAAAATGTTTGCCGCAAGCCGCCATGCCGGCTTGCAGCAGGCCGTGCATCAGGCTCTTGGCGAGCATCGTCGCCACCCGTGCATCGCGGTGGAAGGCGCGGTCGCCGATCACGCCCGAGGGGCCGTGATCGAGATCGAGCACCGGCGTGAATGAAAAATCGACACCGCAGGCGCGCAACTCACTGGCCAGCACATGGCCGCAGGCGGTGGCGGCATCGGTAGCCGCCAGCGCATCTTTCATCCACAGCTCACCGAGTGCACGCATCGGCGGCAGGTGCGTGAAGCCGTCGGTCTTGAAGCGCTGCACGCGCCCGCCTTCGTGATCGACGCAGATCAGCAGGTCATCGCGCAGCGCCTTGATTTCGGCGCACAGCAGCGTGAGCTGGCGCCTGTCCTGCCAGTTGCGCGCGAAGAAGATGAGGCCGCCGACCAGCGGGTGCGCAAGGCGTTTGCGATCGGCATCAGTGAGCACGGTGCCGGCGATGTCGATGATCAGGGGCGAGGCGTCACTCATTTGGCGGTCTTTGCTCGACAACGACGAAAGCGCAAGCGTAGCTGCTTTCATCGCTGACGCTGACCTGTGCCGTCAGCCGGCGCGATGTGAACCACTCCTGCAACGCGCCGTGCAGGCGAATCTCGGGCTTTCCGCTCGCTGCCTTGATCACTTCGCAGTTCTGCCAGGTCATTGGCGAACGCAGGCCCAGACCGATCGCTTTGGAGAACGCCTCCTTGGCCGAGAAGCGCGTCGCCAGGTAGGCCACGCCGCGCGCTTCGACCTTGCCGCGGCGGGCGCGGAAGACCTCGATTTCATGAGGCCCCAGCACCCGCTGGGCGAAGCGCTCGCCGTGGCGCTCCAAAGCTTTGGCGATGCGCGTGATGTCGCAGATGTCGGTGCCGATGCCGTAGATCACAACTTTGAAGCTACCGCAAGCACGCGTCGGTTGATCCGCTCTCGTAAGCCTCGGCCTTCATCGGTACATCGACGCAACGCGGCAGAGATCGATTCGAGGTGCTCCCAGTACGCTGCGAACGCCGCCTCGCCCACCGTGGCTGCAAAGTCGATCCACTCGGGCGGAAGAGCTACCTCGTAGGCTTCGAGCCGGGCAATCGACTCCTCAACGCTACGGAGAGCTACGCCTCTCGCAAGCGGCGCACCCGCAGCGGAGCCTGCAATCCACGCGCGCCACTTCGCTGCGCCCTTAGACTGGTTGCACTTGCCGCAGGCAGGTACAAGATTCGCAATTTCTGTGATGAATCCGGTGGGCCTCCTGTCCTTAACTAGAGGCCTCAAGTGATCCCATTCAGTCCGCTTTGACCCGCAATAGACACAGCGACACTTCTCACCCCTACCCATCCCTAGGACGGTCAGTGCCCTATCGACCTCTGCCTCGCTGGGAGCTACACAAGGAACAATCGCCTGCACCAACGCGTTGGTGATGCTCGACATCCGGCCGATGGGGCTGACTTGGCTTGGCATCTCGAAGTCAGGATGCGCGCAGCGTCGAGGTATCACCGTTCGATCAAGCTGCATACGCTCTTTGAATGCAGCGCTGGTAGTCGCGCACGGTCTCGGTGTAGCCGAGTTCGAGTGCGTCGGCGATCAGTGCATGGCCGATCGACACTTCCTGCACGCCGGGCACGGCACGCAGGAAATCGGTGAGGTTGGCGCGGCTGAGGTCGTGGCCGGCATTGATGCCCAGGCCGGTGGCGAGCGCAGCGTTTGCCGCTGCCGCATAGCGTTCGAGCTGCGCACTCTGCGCGGCCGTGCCATGCGCGGCCGCATAGGGTTCGGTGTAGAGCTCGACGCGGTCAGCGCCGATCGCGGCCGCAGGCGCCATCGCGGCGGGGTCAGGGTCCATGAACAGGCTGACGCGCACGCCCAGCGCACGCGCTTCCTGGACGAACGGCGCCACGCGCGGCAGGTCGGCAATCGCAAAGCCGTGATCGCTGGTGAACTGGCCCGGCGCATCGGGCACGAAGGTGGTTTGGTGAGGCCGGTGCTCGCGCACGAAGGCCATCAGGTTGTCGAACGGGTTGCCTTCGATGTTGAACTCGGCCTGCGGCCATTGCTTCAGCAGCGCGGCGAGTTCGTGCACGTCTTGCGCGCGAATATGGCGCTCGTCCGGACGCGGGTGCACGGTGATGCCCTGCGCGCCCGCCTCGAGACACAGCGTCGCCGCGCGCAGCACGCTCGGAATGCCGAGGTGGCGCGTGTTGCGCAGGTGCGCGACCTTGTTGACGTTGACCGACAACGCACAGCGGCCGTGGCGATCGTGAGCTTCGGGAGCCATCAACGGATTCATGGTGGGTTCATCGTGATGTCAAAAGAGGTTGCAACTCAAGCATCACCTCGCGCGTACGCAAGGGCGCGCCGCCCAGATGGTACGCAAGCCAGTGGCGCAACTGCCGCCGCAGCGCGGGCACGATGGGGCGGCTGGCGTTGCGCAGCGCGCCGAGGTCACGTGCGGCCACGGCCGTTTGAAGTGCTGCGAAGTGGGTGCCGCTGATCGCCGCTTCGTCGTCGCCACGCGCGTCGATCAGGCCGGCTTCGGGGCGCAGCAGGTACCGCTGAGCGGGGTCCAAGGGCTGCTGTGTGGCCGTCGTTCGCGCGAGGTCAGGCAAGTGGCCCGTCTCGGCCAACAGGATCAGCTCGAAGGCGCGCAGCGCTGCCGGCTCTTCGGCGCCGCCGAGATGCGGCAAGGTGGCCGCATAGGCATCCCACAACGCCGGATGCGGATCGTCGCGCGCCAGCAGCTTCATCACGAGTTCATTGAGATAGAAACCCGCCAGCAGCGCTTCGCCGCCCGTCGTCGGTGCGCCGCCACCCCACTCGGCGCCCCGCAGGTTGTGGATGTCACTGGCCGCGTCGTCGCGCGCCGAGCGTCCGAAGGCAACGTTGATGCGCTGAAACGGCATCA
>JANOEG010000156.1:0-10303 GCA_031413095.1 Burkholderiales bacterium
GCCTTCGTGAAGGGGCATCTCCATCGGCCGATCATGCCGCATCGGGATAATCAGGCCCATGTCCGATATCGCCACCGAAGTCCGCCGCCGCCGCACCTTCGCCATCATTTCCCACCCCGACGCGGGCAAGACCACGCTGACCGAGAAGCTGCTGCTGTTCTCCGGCGCGATCCAGATCGCCGGCAGCGTCAAGGCGCGCAAGGCCGCACGCCACGCCACCTCCGACTGGATGGAGATCGAAAAGCAGCGCGGCATCTCGGTGGCGTCGTCGGTGATGCAGATGGAGTACCGCGGCTGCGTCATCAACTTGCTCGACACGCCGGGCCACCAGGACTTTTCGGAAGACACGTACCGCGTGCTGACTGCCGTCGATGCGGCGCTGATGGTGATCGACGCCGCCAACGGCGTCGAGCCGCAAACGCGGCGCCTCCTGCAGGTTTGCCGCGCCCGCAACACACCGATCCTGACCTTCGTCAACAAGATGGACCGCGAGGTCCAGGAGCCGCTGGCGCTGATGGACGAGATCGAGCGCGAGCTCGGCATGAGCGTTGTGCCCTTCACCTGGCCGGTCGGCATGGGCAAGCAGTTCCACGGCGTGATGGATCTGCGCGAGGAGCGCATGCGCGTCTTCGTGCCCGGCGCGGACCGGCATCACGATGCCGACGAAATGTTGAAGGGCCTCGACAACCCAGCCTATGCCGAGCGCTTCGGGCCGGAGTGGACGCAGGCCGAGCACGACATCGAACTGGTGCAGGGCGCTTGTCCGACGTTCGACAACGCACAGTTTCTGCAAGGCAAACAGACGCCGATGTTCTTCGGCTCGGCGATCAACAACTTCGGCGTCAAGGAAGTGCTCGACGCGCTGGTCGATCTGGCGCCGCCACCGTCGTCACGCGCCGCTGTGCAGCGGGTCGTCTTGCCCGACGAGAAGAAATTCAGCGGCGTCGTCTTCAAGATCCAGGCCAACATGGACCCGGCGCACCGCGACCGCATCGCCTTCGTGCGCGTGGCCTCGGGCCACTTCGAGCGCGGCATGCGCTTGAAGGTCGTGCGCAGCGGCAAGGAGCTGCGGCCGAACACCGTGGTGAGCTTCCTGTCGCAGCGCCGCGAGTTGCTCGACGAGGCCTTTGCCGGCGACATCATCGGCATCCCGAACCACGGTGTGCTGCAGCTCGGCGACACGCTGACCGAAGGCGAGGCGCTGCACTACACCGGCTTGCCGTTTTTCGCGCCGGAAATGTTCCGCAGCGTCGAAGTCGCCGACCCGCTGCGCACCAAGCAGTTGAAGGCCGGCCTGACGCAGCTCGGCGAAGAAGGCGCGATCCAGGTCTTTCGCCCCGTGGCCGGCTCGGTGCTGCTGCTCGGTGCGGTCGGCCAGCTGCAGTTCGAGGTTGTCGCCCACCGGCTCGAACACGAGTACGGCTGCAAGGCGCGCGTCATGCCGTCACGCTTTCAGATCGCGCGCTGGGTGACCTGCGACGATGACAAGGAACTGGCGCGCTTCATCGACGCCAACGCCCACCGCGTTGCCCACGACGCCGTCGATGCGCCAACGCTGCTGGTCGAGTACGCGCCGGAGTTGCGGGCGATCGAAACCAACTGGCCGAAGATCAAGTTCCACACGATGCGCGAGCACGCGGGGCTGGTCTTTCACAAAACCGGCAACGGCTGAAGCGCTCGCCGAGCGCGTCGTCAGGCCAGCGCCAAAAACAGCGGCGAGTGCAGGCTCTCCATGCCTTTGGCGAGCACCGCCGCTGCGTAGAAGGCTTTGGCCTGCACGCTCGGCGTCTCCGGCAGTGCCACCGGCGTCACCTGATGGGTGGCGGTTTGCAGATGCGGCGCGATCGCCGCAGCAGCCGACTGGCCGACCTCACCCCACGAGCGGCGGCGGCCCTCGGCGCGCGAGCGGTGCTTGCTCTTCAGCTCGGACAGATCGCGCAGCGCCAGCGGCAGCGCCAGGCGGTAGGCCTGCGGGGTGGCGGGCGTGGCGCTGAACTTCTCCCAGAACTCGTCGTATGAATTGCGAAAACTCGAGGCGTACTTCGGCAGGTAGGACATCTGCGCCTGGTGCTGCACGGCATACAACTCGGTCATGCCACAGACCTGCCCGATGCCGGCGAGAGTGGCCAGGCAGAAGTACGGCGGCGAGTTCTGCTTGAAGCAGGCACGAAAGACCGCGAGTTCGGGCCAGGTGTGCGTCTGGCAGCGCGTGATGAAGATCGTCGGGCCGCTCTTGCCGCCGAACATCGCGCCGTCGGCCCAGATGAAATTCATCGTGCCGATGCCGCGGCCGTCGGCAATCAGGCGCACGCACAGGTCGCCTTCCAGAAACTCTTCACCGGCCAGACCGAGGCGGATCGAAAACTGGTGGCCATCGACCTCGGTCGACCACAGCTCGAAGCCTTCAAGCGAATAGACCTGGCCGAGCAGACCTTCGTTGAAGGTCGCCGCTTCGTGCCGGTAGTGGTACAGCGCAGCCTCGAAGCGTTGCGACAACGAGAAGCCGAGGACCAGGTAACCCGGGTGCGAGATGAAGTGGAACGGATCCCACGGCTCGCCGTCCGCACCGCGCTTGCGCTCGACCAGGCGCAGGTAGCCCTCGGACGACATGCGGCGCATCAGCTTCGGAAAGGCCAGTACCCGCAGGGATCCTGCGGCCCGCTTGAGCGCCGCTGACCGACCTCTGGCGCGGTGGAACTCGCCATGCATGATCAGAAAAGCGCGTAGGAAAGAGGTCATGCAGAAGTCGCCGGACAGGAGAGGCAAAACAAGTTGAGGCTTGACGGGGCTGGCAGCTTAATGCACAGGAAATGGTTACAGCGCCTTCGCTGCGGTGGTTGCGCAACACAGCACGTTCGCACAGTACGCCTGCGCGGCCCTGAATAATGGCGGCGTGTCGCTAACCACCCGCCTGCCGCTGTACCTGGACCTGATCCGCTGGAATCGGCCGGCTGGCTGGCTGCTGCTGCTGTGGCCGACGCTGTCGGCGCTGTGGATTGCCGCCGACGGATTCCCCGGCTGGCACCTGCTAGCCGTGTTCCTGCTCGGCACGGTGCTGATGCGCAGCGCCGGCTGCTGCGCCAACGACGTTGCAGACCGCGAGTTCGACCGCCATGTCAAGCGCACCGCCCAGCGGCCGGTGACGAGCGGCGCGGTGTCCACCCAGGAAGCGCTGGGGCTTGGCGCCTTGTTGGCGCTAGCCGCTTTCAGCCTCGTGTTGACGACCAACCCACCGACAATCCTGCTCTCGTTCGCTGCGCTGGCGATCACGCTGGCCTACCCGTATGCGAAACGCGTTGTCTCGATACCGCAGGCGGTGCTCGGGGTGGCCTTTTCGTTTGGCATCCCGATGGCTTTTGCGGCCGTGCTGGGCGGCAACCGCTGGACGCTCGACGGCGTGCCGTGGCCGGCCTGGGCGCTGCTGGCGTCGAACCTGTTCTGGGTGCTGGCCTACGACACCGAGTACGCGATGGTCGATCGCGACGACGACATGAAGATCGGCATGAAGACCAGTGCCATCACGCTTGGCCGCTTCGACGTCGCCGGCGTGATGGCGTTCTACGCGGTCCATCTGGCGTCCTGGGCCCTGCTCGGCCGCTTGATGGGGCTGGGCGTGTGGTTCTACGCCGGTGTGGCCGCGGCGGCAGTACAGGCGCTCTGGCACTTCACGCTGATCCGCGCGCGTTCACGTGACGGCTGCTTCAAAGCCTTTCGCCTGAACCATTGGGTCGGGTTTGCGCTGTTCGCCGGCACGGCGATCGACTTCGCGCTGCGCTGAACCTCGTCGGCGTCAGCGGCCGAGTTCTTCGGCGCGTATGGTGGTCAGCGGCCGAGTTCCTCGGCACGCGTGCGTGCGGCGTGCAGCGCGCGCACGACAGCGTCCTTGACGCCACTGGCGTCGAGCGATGTGATCGCAGCATGCGTCGTGCCGCCCTTGGAGGTGACGCGCTCGCGCAGCGTGGCCGGCGACTCGCTCGATTGCATCGCCAGTTGCGCAGCGCCGGCGATCGTCTCCTGCGCCAGGCGGCGCGCGGCCTCGGCGGGCAGGCCCATCCGCGTGCCGGCCTCGACCATCGCTTCGAGCAGATAAAACACATACGCCGGGCCCGAGCCCGAGAGTGCAGTCACGGCATCGAGGTCGGCTTCGGCGCTGAACCAGAGCAGGTTGCCGGTGGGTGCGAGCACCCGCTCGACGGCCGCGCGGTCGTCGGCGCTCGCCGCGGAGCGCGCAAACAGACCGGAGATGCCCTTGCCGATGAGCGCCGGCGTGTTGGGCATGGCGCGCACGACACGTTGGCTGCCGGTGGCCAGCGCGATGGCGTCGCTGCGCACCCCCGCCATTACCGAGAGTTGCAGCGCGCCGCCGACATGGGCGGCACACGCAGCCGCCGCTTCGGCAAAGCTCTGCGGCTTGACGGCCCAGACCACCATGTCGGCATCGCGCAAGGACGCATCGGCCTGCGCCAGCAGCTTGACGCCGGGCCGCGCAGCGGCAATGCGATGGCGCTGCTCATCGAACGGCTCGACGACGGTGATCGACTCCGACGGCCAGCCGCCCCACAACAAGCCGCCGAAGATGGCGCCGGCCATGTTGCCGCCGCCGATGAATGCGAGACGAAGTTGGGTCATACGGCCTCGCGCCGGGCCGCCCCAAGCGGGCCGTGCGCCCCCGCGGGGGGCAGTGAACAAAGTGAACGTGAGGGTGTCATCTGTTGAGTTTAGGACTCGGCATGACGGCCGCGCCAGTGGCTCATGCAAACCCGGCATCAACACGCTTCCAACCGCACCTCGCCTCGGCCTACAGTGCTGCACCCAACGGCGCGCAGCTCACGAGGCGGCACGCGACGGCATCCAACATCAACGGAGACTTCTCGTCATGAACCTCAGCTACGTCACCAGCCACCCCGACAGCCCGTGGAGCTCGTACCTGATGCAGGTCGATCGCGTGGTGCCCTATTTGGGCAAGCTGGCGCGCTGGTCCGAGACGCTCAAGCGCCCGAAGCGCACGCTGATCGTCGACATCCCGATCGAGATGGACGACGGGCAGATCGGCCACTTCGAAGGCTTCCGCTCGCAACACAGCCTGACGCGCGGCCCCGGCAAGGGCGGTGTGCGCTACCACCCGGACGTGACGCTCGAAGAGGTGATGGCGCTGGCGGCGTGGATGACGATCAAGACCGCCGCCGTCAACCTGCCCTACGGCGGCGCCAAAGGCGGCATCCGCGTCGATCCGAAAAAGCTGTCGTTGAAAGAGCTGGAAAAGCTGACGCGGCGCTATACCAGCGAGATCGGCCTGATCATCGGCCCGCAGCAGGACATCCCGGCGCCCGACGTCAACACCAACGGCCAGATCATGGCCTGGATGATGGACACGTATTCGATGAACACGGGGGCCACTGCCACCGGCGTCGTCACCGGCAAACCGATCCATCTGGGTGGCTCGCTTGGCCGCATCAAGTCCACGGGCCGCGGCGTCTTCGTCACCGGGCGCGAAGCCGCGCGGCGTTTGGGCTTGAAGTTGGACGGCGCGCGCGTCGCCGTGCAAGGCATGGGCAACGTCGGCTCGTCGGCAGCCGAGCTGTTCGGCCAGGCCGGCGGCAAGATCGTCGCCGCGCAGGACCACACCGGCAGCATCTGCAATGCCAACGGCTTCGACCTCTCGCTGCTGATCCCGCACATCAAGGAAACCGGCGGCGTCGGCGGTTTCAAGGGCGCCGAGCCGATGGACAACGAAGCGTTCTGGGACGTGCCCTGCGACATCATGATTCCCGCCGCGCTCGAAGGCCAGATCACGCCGGCGCGCGCGCAGCGCCTCAAGGCCAAACTCGTGCTCGAAGGCGCGAACGGCCCGACCAGCCCGGCCGCCGACGACATCCTGGCGGACCGCGGCATCCTCGTCGTGCCCGACGTGATCTGCAACGCCGGCGGCGTGACCGTGTCCTACTTCGAGTGGGTGCAGGACTTCTCGAGCTTCTTCTGGAGCGAAGACGAGATCAACGTGCGTCTGGACAAGATCATGGTCGACGCGCTGAAGAAAATCTGGGACACCGCGGACCGGCACAAGACGACGCTGCGCACCGCTACTTTTGCGGTGGCGTGCGAGCGGATTCTGATGGCGCGCGAGGAGCGCGGACTTTATCCCTGAGCGCGACTTCTGACCGCTACACGACCGGCAGTGCAAGTTCCAGAACCTTCTCTCGGGTCAGCGCCGCGCCTTGCACCATGTGACGAGCCTTGGCGGCCGCAGTCAGCGCTGCATCGAGCCGTTGCTCGAGCTGCTGCCGACGTGCTGCCGCCGAGGGCCAGCGCTTCTCGCCCGTCGCCAACAGGGCCGCCTCCACATGGCCAGCCATCTGCGCTGCGTCGACGAATCGACCGAGCGTCGTCGCATTGTGCGCCAGCGTGTCCAGTAAGCGCAGCTCGTCGCCCTCACGCTGCAGCAGCCGCAGCGCACGCCGCCCGACGGCCAGCGCTTCCGGCGCCCGGCCTTGCAGAGTGAGCGCGATCATCAGCATGTCCATCACGTGACCGACAATGTTCTCGTCGATGCCCAGGGCATCCAGCGTCTCGAGCGACCGGCGTGCAAGCGCCTCGGCTCGTGCCAGGCGGCCGAGCGAAAGTTCGCAGTCGGCCACGTTGGCGCCGGTGGCCACATGCGTCGCCCAATTTCCAGCCTGCGCCAACAACTCGGCCTGCGCAGTTGCGCACTGCAGCGCTTCCTCCGCCCGGCCTTGCGATTGCAGCCAGCGGTGCTTCGCCCACTGGTAGCTCGAGCGTAGGGCCGGTGGCCAGTCGGGCTGCTCGAGCCGCTCAGCCTCCTGCATCAATGGCTGCGCATCGAGCCCACGGTCATGACGCGACCCGATGGCCAAGGCCCAGGTCAGCGCGTCGTAGAGGCGGCCCGGCTCGTTCAGGGATCGGTACACCTCGGCGGCATGCAGGGCAGCATCGAGCCCGGCCGGGTGGGCGTTGCGAGAACTGGCCAGCGCAATGCGAGCCCAGAACAGGCCGCGTGTGCGCGGCGCGAGCGGTACCTGCGCCCCTGCCCGCGCTCGCAACGGCAACACGCGCTGCAGGTACTCGGCGTTCAAGGACGCCGCCAAGAACACATGGCTCGCGCCGGCTGCCAGGCTGATCGCCAGCTCGTCGTCGTTGCAGACCTGCGCCCAGTCGAGCGCAGCGCGCACGTTGTCGAGTTCGACGAGCAGCGCGGGCACGGGGGCCGGCGGGGTGCGCCAGAGCCGGTGGTCGTCGCTTTCCACACGCAGCATGCGGTCCATTGCCCGCGCGTGACGCTCGCGCAACAGCGCCTGTTCTCTGGCCGCGGACAAACGCTCCAGGGCGTACAACCGGGTCGTCTCGAGCAAGCGCAGGCGTGGCACTGGCTTGCCGTCGGAGACGACCAGCGAGCGATCGATCAGGCCGCCGAGCTTCTCGAGTACGCCCCATTCGTCGAGCGACTCGTCCTGCCCCACATGCTGCGCGGCCGCCAGCGTAAAGCCGCCGACGAAGACGCCCAATCGGCGTAGCAGCCGCTGCTCGGCGTCGTCCAGCAGGCCGTGGCTCCAGTCGAGAGTGGCGCGCAGGGTCTGGTGGCGCGGCAAGCGCGTGCGGGCGTGCGACGCCAGGACTTTGAGCCGCTCGCCGAGCCGTGAGCGCAATCCGTCGAGACCGAGCAGCGGCAGCCTCGCCGCTGCCAGTTCGATGGCCAGCGGGATGCCGTCCAGGCGGCTGCAGATGTCGACCACAGCGACGCAATTGGCGGCCTGCACTTCGAAGCCCGGCGCCAACGCTCGCGCCCTCGCTTCAAACAGCGCCACGGCGCCGCTGCGGCGGGCGCCGTCGAGGGTGTCGTCGATCGGCAGGTCCAACGGCTCGAGCCGCATGACCTGCTCGAAAGGCAGGTGCAGCGGCTCCTGGCTGGTGACGAGCAGCCTAGCTGCGGGCGCATGCCTGCGCAGGGCGTCAGCCAGCGCAACGATGCCCTCGACGACATGCTCGCCATTGTCGAGGACCAGCAGCGCCGGCGAGGACCGCAGCACGGTCGTCACCGCGGCCGTTGCGTCACGCCGCGGCCCGTGGCTGATGCGCAGCACCTGTGCCACCGACGCTGAAACCATGGCGGCATCGGACAGCGATGCCAGTTCGATCCACCAGGTCTCGGCGGTCGAGCGTTCCTGGCGCTCTCCGCTCTCATGACTTTCTTGCAAAAGAGCTGCCACGTGTTGCGCCAGGCGCGTCTTGCCGACGCCGCCGGGGCCGATCACGCAGACCAGCGTGTGGCGCTCGACGAGCTCGATCAGCGTGCGGACCTCGGCTGCGCGCCCGACCAGCTCATCCGGGCGTTTCGGCAAGCGTGAGTGGTCCGACGGCCCGTGCGCTGCGGCCCCGCCAATGCGCGCTACCGTGGCAGCTTCCAGGGGCAGCGTGAACCGGTAGCCGCGGCCAGGGACGTTGGCGATGGCCGTCCGACCGAGTACCTTGCGCAGTGCCATGACGTGGACCGCAAGGTTAGCTTCGCCAACGTCCTCGTGCGGCCAGACCAGATCGAGCAGCTCCTGCTTGGAGACGACCCGCTCTCGGCGCTCGACGAGCGCCGAGAGCAGATCAAAGGCGCGGCTGCCCAGCTTGACGGGCCGGTCGTGCCACAGCAAAAGGCGCTGATCCGGCACGAGTCGAAACTCACCGAACGCGTGGACGGGACTCAATGTCATCGACGGCTCTGCATCAACAGCGGTACAACAAGTCGCTTTGTACCTGAGCGTGATGACCGTTGCGGCGCGCCGTGCATCGAGCGGCGCACCGCGGCCTCCCTAAAGTTAGGGAACACGATATTTAGCGCGCTTCAGAACGGCTCAGGACGACGCGGCGCGGCGCAATCACAGTGTGGCCCTGGTGCCGCGAACAAGTGTGTCGGCGCGGACCGCCTTGCAGGAAGCCGCGCATGCTGTTGCCCCGAACGTCCGTCGTCGCCGTGCCCGTCGGCACCACTCGCACCGCCTACATCGCCGTGCTGACCTGGGCCTTCACGTTGTTCAACTCGGTGCGCGTCCTGGCTTACCTGCCGACGATCGGGGCGATTCACGTCAGCGGTGACTCGAGCCAGCACTCGCTGTGGACCTGGCTGACCTGGTTCGGTGCCAATGTCACCATGACCGCATGGCTCTACGAGCAAAACGGCCAGCGCGCCGACCGCGCCGTGATCGTCAACGCCGGCAACGCCTGCATGTGCATCGTGACGGTAGCGGTGATCGTCGCCTATCGGTTGTGACAACCGGCGATTGCGGTGGCTACATCAGGATGTGATCTCACTAGAAAGGGACCAAACATGAAAACACGTCAAACGATCTGCGCCGCTGCGCTGTTCATCTTCGCCATGATGGCGTCGTTTGCGGCGCCTGCCGAGGCCCGGTCGTTGCTGGCCGAGCGATTGCATGCCCAGGCGCTGGAGTCGTTCAGAAGCGGCCGATTCCCGGAAGCCTACGGGCGGTTCATCGCGCTTGCCGAAGCGGGCCACCCCACTGCTGCACGGTACGCGCTGTGGATGTGCGAGCATGGCCCGGACCTGTTCGGCAAAGACTGGGACTGCTCCCAACAACAAGCGGAAGATTGGGCCCGTGCGGCCGGCCTCGTGGCGCCCGTCATTGGCCCACGTCATTACGGGGCGGCAACCCGTCCGCGCACGGCAGCACAGCGCTGATGCCGCGACTGGCCTGTGGCGACGTCGCTTCGGCTCGTCCGGCTACGAAGGCGATGGCGCTGCCGGCAGCGGTGGCGTTGATGCCGCAGCCGGCGGCGCCGGTGCAGCAGCGGGCGGCGCAGGCATCGCGGGCACGCTGACGCCCGGCCCGATCGGGATGTCCGACATTGCCGTCACGCTGGTCACGAAGTAGCGCGTTTCGCCGAAGCAACTCGTCGGCAGGCCGACCTTCTCTTCGTAGTGCAGCGTCACGCGCTTGCCGGTGGCGGCGCTGACCTCTTTGGCGACGGCGTCGTTGTGCACGGTGAAGTAGAACTTTTCCACCGAGCTGCCGGGCAGGGAGACGAGAGCCAGCTCGCCTTCCCAGGTCTTGCAGACCCAGCCCTTGTGCGAGAACTTCTGCACCCAGCCGGCGCGCTCGCCGCTCGAGTAGCTCCATTGCAGCGCAAGCCAGAAGTAGGCGGCGACGAGCAGCGCGATGACGAGCAGGGCAGCGAGGAATCGAATCAGCATGGGCAGCAACGGCACGGTGGGTCGGACAGACCCGCATCGTCGCACACCGCTGGCGTGGCTACGATGCTTGCCTGCTTGTCAAAAAGAGGG
>JANOEG010000157.1:0-20291 GCA_031413095.1 Burkholderiales bacterium
TGCAGCAGCACCTTGCCGGAGACGACGCGGCCGACATCGAGCAGATCGTCCATCAGCCGCGCCAGGTGCCGTGTCTGGCGCGCAATGATCTGGCGTGCATTGGCGGCCAGCGCGGCGTCGCCCTGCACGCGCTGCAGCACCTCCACCGCCGATGCGATGGCGCCCAGCGGGTTGCGCAACTCATGGCCGAGCATGGCCAGGAACTCGTCCTTGGCGCGGCTCGCTGCTTCGGCTTGGTGGCGCGCTTCACGCTCGCTGGCCACCAGCGCGGCGCGTTCGTGTTCGGCGTGCTTGCGTTCGGTGATGTCCGTCATCGCCGCCACGGCGGCACGGCTGCGCCCGGCGTCGTCGAGCAGCGGCGTCGCGCGCACCAGCACGTGGCGCGTGGCCCCGCTGCCGTAGCGCAGTTCGAGCTCGACCGGCCCCACCGGCTCGCCGAGCGCCGCGGCGCGTTGCAGCGGCTGCTCGTGCAGCGCCAGCGGCAGGCCGTGCTGGAAGACGCCGACCGCGGACAGGCTGTCCGGCATCGGCACGGCCGGGCCGACCAAGGCGTTCATGGCGGGGTTGTGCATCAACTCACTCGGCGTCGCCTCTTCGGTCAGCGAGACAAAGGCCAGACCGATCGGCGTGCCGTTGAAGAGGGCCTCAAAGTCGTCGGCCTTGCGCTGCAGCGTGGCGCGCGACACGGCCTCGCGGCGTTGCGCACTGTCGAGCGCGTCCTGCAACTGCGCGATCTCGCGCACCACCGGCGCGGTGGCGAGCGGATGGCCGTGAGTCGCCAGCAGACGCAGCGGCTCGGTGACACGCCGCGCCACCAGCGTCGCCAGCGCCAGGCCCAGCAAAAGGCAGGCGGTGCTGGTCGCCAGCGCGGCCAGCGTGGCCCGGCGTTGCGCGCGGTCGAGCGGCGCGGCCGGCACGCTCGCATCGACCGCCCAGCCCGAGTTCGATAGCGTCTGCCAGGCGGCATACGACACGCCGTCTTCGACCAGACCACTGCGGCGCGAACCCCAAGGCTGCGCAGTCATCGAGAGGGTGACCTGCAACGGCAGCGATTGACCGACGCTTGCCGGCAGGTGCGAGCGCGCGATGACGCGGTGGTCGCGGCCGTAGATGCTGAGGAAGCCCCCCTGCGGCGGGCCGCCAGCCTGGGCCAGCGTTTGCCAGTGCGCCCCATCGATCCAGGCGCCCAACCGGTAGAGCGCGCCGCGCTCGGCCAGGAAAGGCAACTCGACCACGGTGCCGGCGCGGCCATCGGCCTGCAGCAAGTCGGAGATCTGCACCTCGCTGCCGCTGGTGGCTGGCGGCGCCGGCAGGCTCTGATCGCTGCTGTAGAAGAGCAGCGCGCCGTCGGGCGCGCGCAGGTAGATCTGCCGCCATGCCGGCCCGCGCGGATGCGCTTCGAGCGCGCGCATCAAGGCCGGCAGCCGGTCGTCGCGCGCGCCGAGCTGGTGCGACAGGGTGGTCAGCATGTCGATCGTCGAGCCGAGCTCTCGCTCCACCGACGACGCCAGCGCATTGGCCGAACGCTGCAGCGACTCGTCGCGCTGCTGCTGTTGCACGCGCAGGTCACCGGCGAGCTGCCAGACCAGCATCAAGGCCAGCGGCACGCTGGCCGCCAGCATGACCAGCACCATGTACATGCCGAGCGAGGCCGTCGGCAGAGCGCGCGGTTCGCGCTGCCCACGGCGCAGGCGCGGCCACCTCAGGTGCAGTGCGAAGGCCATGTCAGTGGTCCATCCTGCGGCGCGCCACCCGCGGCGCATGAAACGCGGGTGCACGTGCGGCCCGTTGCTGAAAATCAAAGTCCGCTTTGTGCGTCGATCGCGCTTGGCCCGAGAACGGCACGGCGCCCGCGCTCATGCTGGAGTACCAGAAATCGCTCGGTCGCCGCACCGCCCTCGGCCCAGACGGGCCGGCTGTTCTTCGCCACCACGAAGAAGAGCCCCCACCGACAAGGCGATGGGTGGGGCGCGGGCGCAGCGCATAGGCGCCGCCGAGGAACGCAGCCTTTGGGTCGGCGCGTGTACTCACGCGCTTCGTGATCTGACTCACCGCGTCTGTTCGAGCGCAACGACCGAAGGGAGTGAAGCGAGTTACGCGGTGCGACCCAAAGGCGAGTACCACAGGGAACCCGTAGCGCAGCGAAGGGCAAGCCTCTGCGCTGCGCCCGCGGCCCACCCGTCGCCTTGCAAGCACAGACCGTGGAACAAGCGACTTGCGGACGCCGGTCAACAGCCGCAACGGGCCGCAAGGCGAGAGTCGTGTCGGAAGACGTTTCATCCTGCCGCTCTGCGAATCATCGTGCTTTGACCGGCGCGCGTCGGCGCTGGTACCAGCTCATCAGCGGCGTCGCCGACACGCCGTGCAAGGCGATCGAGACCGCCAGACAGACCAGGCAGGCCGAGATCACGGTCTGCGCCGCCGCCCCCTGCACGCCGCGCTCGAGCACAAAGGCCAGGTAGAACAGCGAGCCGACGCCGCGGATGCCGAACCAGGCGACCAGGCGACGCTGCATGGTCGGCAGCGCTTTGCGTGGCAGGCCGAGCAGGACGCTGGCCGGCCGCACCAGCAGCACCACGCCGAGTGCAAAGACGAGCACTTCAACGCTCCACGAGACGCGCGTCAGCGCGGCGCCGATCAGCAACACCATCAACACTTCGGCCAGGCGCTCGCAGCGCGCGCCAAAGGCTTGCAGGTGTTGGCCGAGGCCGACAGCTTCGGGTTCGGCCCGGGTGGCCGGATGCTGGCGCAGCAGCGTGGCGCCACAGGCAAACACGGCCAGGAACGCCGAGGCATGCAGGGCCAGCGACAAGCCGTAGACGAGCGCGATGGCGCCGAGGTAGATCAGCTCGTCGCCTTGCGAATCGGGCTGCACTCGCAAGCGCCGCAGCAGCGCCCAGCCGATGGCGCGACCGCAGGCCACACCGAGCGCCACACCGGCGATCACCGACCACAGCAGGTCGACCTGCAACCAGCGCAGGCCGTGGCTGCCGAGTTCCTGCAGACCGACGAGCCCGAGCGCCAGCATCACCAGCGGAAACGCCGTGCCGTCGTTCAGTGCGCCTTCGACGGTGAGCGACAGCCGCAGCGCATCACGGTCGTGCTCGCCGTGGGTCTGGACGTCCGACGCCAGCACCGGGTCGGTCGGAGCTAGGATGGCGGCGAGCAGAAACGCCATCGGCCAGGCCAGCGGCAGCAACCACGCGGCCAGCAGCGTGGCCAGCGCCACGGCCCACAACATGCTGGTGGTGGCAAGCAGCACCGGCACGCGCCAGGCCGCCCAGGTCGCGGCGACACGGATCTTCAAGCCGATGGCGAACAGCGACAGCAGAACGGCAATCTCGGCGAGCACGCGCAGCAACGTCGCATGGGCGATCAGGTCGGGGTCGGGCAGCGGCGGCGCCGCCACCGACGCCGCCAGCCAACCGACCGCCAGGTAGATCAGCGCCGGCGACAGCGGCAGGCGGGCCACCAGCGTCTGCGCCAGCGACATCGCCAGCAAAACCGCGCCGATCAGCAGCAAGGTGGCAATCAACATGGATCGCGCGGCCAGGGCGCGGGCACACCCCTTGCCCACTCCTCAATGACCAAGACGGGACGCCGGTGCATCACAGATGCGCAGGTGTGGCGCCCTGGCCCCTCGATTCCCTTTTCACTACAGGAGTTCATGATGCGTAAATCAACAAAGACGGTGGCTGCCGCTGCGGCACTGGCCACGATGCTGGCGGGCGCGGGCTATGCGCTGGCGCAAAGCACCCCGACCCCGACTTCACCGGCGACCCAGAGCACGACTCCCGGCGCCGCCGAGAACCGTGCGACGACGCCCACGCCCGGCGGTGCAACGACGCCGATGCAAACCCCCTCGACATCGACGGATCCGGCCGCGACCACGGTGACCCCGGGCACGCAGACGAACAGCCCGAGCCCGGCTGCAGCGAATCCCGGCATGCCTGCATCGCCGGCCATGCGCTCCGATTCGACGCAGCAAGCGCCGATGGACTCGAACCGCCCGATGCCGAGCGACGGCAGCACCCCGGCGCCACGCGCAGACCGCAACTGAGCGATCGCTCACCAGGTCGGTAGCGGCCAAGCGCTGCTGCCTTGCACAAGGGCACCACCCTTGGTGGTGCCCTTGGCGAGTGTGCACACGCGTGCTGCGTTTCGAAAGAGCGCAAACGGGTCATGGTGCCGAACAGCGTAGGCAGGGCCCCTGCAACGCCGTGTCGGACAGGCCGAACGGCCGCTGTCAGACAACGTGCGGTTCTGGGCCGTGCGCAGCAGCAGGGGCCGCAACGGTTGTGGATCGCAGCCTGGGAACGTCGATTGCCACCCACAACGACAAGGCATCGTCTCTCGTTGCAAAGCCACCGCCGCTGCCTCAACTCAGGAGATTCACCATGTCCACCTCATCGTCCACCTTGGCCCGCTCGCTCAGAGACAGCGTCGGGCCTGACCTGCGCCTGGTGGCCGCCAACGCGCTCACGGGCCACAAGGTCTTCAATCGCAATGGCGAGACCCTGGGCGAAATCGCCGACATCCTGCTCGACGTGCCGCGAGGCCGCATCGCCTACGCGGTGATGGGCGTGGGGGGGTTCCTCGGTGTCGGCGAACGCCGGGTCGCCCTGCCCTTCACGGCGCTGACGCTCGACACCGATCGGCAGTGCTTCCTGATGGATGCATCGCTGGAAGCTTTCAAGACCGCGCCCGCTGTGGACGAGAGCCGCTGGCCGCCGACGCCAGACCTTGGCTGGCATGAAGAAGTGCACCGCTACTACGGCGCGCGCCCGTACTGGAACTGACTGCAAGGAGCCATCACATGGGCACGTGCACCGTCTGCGGCAATGAATCGACGCGCACCTTCGACATCATGTACGAAGGCGGCATCCTGACTTTCGACAGCTTTCAATGCGCCATTCACCGGCTGGCGCCGATGTGCAGCCACTGCGACTGTCTGATCCTCGGCCACATCGTCGAGTCGGAAGCGGCGATCTACTGCTGTGCCCTTTGCGCCCAGAGCGCGCTATCCAAGGCCATCGACGTCGACACGCCGGCCTGACTCCGGCAAACCAGCGACACGACAGAATGACGCCGCCGTGGTCAGCCAGACCACGGCGGCGTCGTTACGTCAGGACTTACGGGCTGACGATTTCGTCCGTAGCGTCGCTGCTGTCGTCTGAACGCACGAGCAGCAGGCGCACCGAGTTCGGCGTCAACGCGTCGTCAGGCAACGCCACCAGCAGCCAATCGCCATCGACCGGCGCTGTCACCATGGCATCGAAGAACGGCGTCTTGCTGCCGGTCGGCGTCAGGCGCAACCGGTAGGCCGCGGGCGCGATCTCGACCGAGTCGTCGCCGCTGCTCGGCTTTGCTTGCTTGAAGTCGAGATTGGTCAGCTGGGGCGTGGCCGTCGTCAGATCAACGCTGGCGTCGGTGATGTAGACGTCGAACGGATCGGCGTTGGCCGCTGCGTTGAGCACCCGCACGCGCGCGTCGTCGCTGGTCAGGCTCTTGTTGTACGGA
Organism: Burkholderiales bacterium; assembly: GCA_031413095.1. Classification (GTDB taxonomy): domain Bacteria; phylum Pseudomonadota; class Gammaproteobacteria; order Burkholderiales; family Burkholderiaceae_C; genus CADEEN01. The sequence goes on from JANOEG010000157.1 coordinate 5,521, forward strand.
TCGCGGATCGCCAGCAGCTCGGCGCCGCTGGCCGCGGGCAACGCAATCACGGTGAACTTGTTGCCGCGGTCGGCACTGAAGTTGGTCGTGGCCAGTTCGACATTGCCTGTGGCGGTGCGCAGCGAGAACGTGTAGTTCTCGGTGGCCACGTCGTAGTACTGGCTGGCGTACTTGTAGGCCACGTCGGTGGCGCCGCTCTCGGCCGCGCCGTTGCGTTGCAGCGTGACGTTGGGAGCGCCGGGCACCGCATGAACGAAGCGCACCTTCGGGTCGGCAATATCGACGCGATCGTCGAAGCCGTCGTCGTCCGAGCCGCCGCACGCGGCGAGCAGGCAGGCCGAGGCGGTGGCCATCAGCAGAAAACGCAGGCTTTTGGAAACTTTGGTCATGGTGACACCTTGTCTTGAGTAGGGGAGTGCATTGAGCGAGGGCTCCATTGCGCTGGCATCAGGGCAACGCGTGTGCCCGGCAGGCGGCGGCGCTGCAAGGCACGCCGTTTGCCAGAACGGTGGGCACCACGCGCGCAACCGACGCGCATGCATTTGTTTGACAGCCTTTGAAGGATTTCGATGAACTCACGTACCCATCCCCTGCGCAACGCCATCGTTGCCACGCTCACGGTGGCCTCGGCCCTCGCCGCGCACGCCCAGCAAAGCAGCAGCAACACGTCTGTGCTGCCGTACACCCAACAGGGCTACGTCGGCGTGAACCTCGGCGCCGCGGACTACTCGACGCGCTGCGGCGGCAGCCTGTTCTCGTGCGGCAACCCGGACGTGGCGTTCAACCTGTACACCGGCGGCATGTTCAGTCAGTGGCTCGGTGTCGAATTCGGCTACATCAATACCGGCAGTGCAGACCGCGCCGGCGGCCGAGCCAAGGCCCAGGGTCTGAATGCAAGCCTGGTGGCACGCGTGCCTGTCGGCCCGGTGCACCTGTTCGCCAAGGCCGGCACCACCTACGGCCGGACCCGCGTCACGGCCGACGCGTTGTCGCTCGTGCCCACCGGCAAGGCCAGCGGCTGGGGTGGCTCTTACGGTGCAGGCGTTGGCTATGACTTCGGGACCAACTCGACTGTCGTCGGCGAGTGGAACCGCACCGAGTACCGGTTTGCCGGTATCGGCCGCAAGCCGGTGGAGACGACGAGCATCGGCTACGTCTACCGCTTCTGAGCGGGGTCGCAATGCGAGCTCACACGGTCCCGCAGCCGCCGGTGGCCCCACCGACGCCACCGCTGCCATTGCCGGTCGGTGACCCACCGATCACGGTGCCGGGGCCTCCGATCAGCGATCCCCCCATCGAGCCGCCACAGACGCGTGGGGCCGCGGTGGCATGCGATCAATCCAACACCCTGGAGTAACACAACATCATGGGCAAATACTTCATTGGCTGGCTGCTCGGCGTTCCCGCGTTCGTGCTCGTGCTGGTCTGGTTCTTCTTCAGCTGAGCCACGCTGCGAGGCCCGCGTGACGTAGCAATTGCGGCAACGCGGCGCCGGCAGTTCGGCAATCCATGCCGCGCTGGGAGTGCGTTGTCGCGCTGCGCAGCCCGTGGTGTCGGACAACGCTGACGCCACGGCGCCCGCGGCACGATCGTTGCAGCACCTTCGACATTCGATCGGAGGTGCCCTATGGGTTCAATGCAACTGCACCGTGAGCAGCGCCAACAAAATTCGCTGAGTCCGAAACTGCAGCATGCGGTGCGGCTGCTGCAAATGTCGTCGGTGGACTTTTCACAGGCGGTCCATCAGGCGCTGGGGCGCAACCCTTTCCTCGAGGAAGTGGACAGCGTCGATGCCATCTCGGACGACACCGATGGCCAGGACGAGCACAGCGGCGAACAGACAGGCGAAGACAGCGACGGCGACACCTTCGCCGCCTCGATGTCGGCACAGGACGATGCATCGGATTCCGATTCGCAAGACGGCGCCAGCGACCGCGATCTCTGGCTCGCCGACCCCGGCGCCGGCCAGCGCCGCAACGACGCGAACGACCTGAACACACTCGACCATGTCGCCGCGCGGCCAACGCTCGCACAGCACCTGCAGGCGCAGCTCGGCGCGCAGCCGTTGCCGCCGCGCGACCGGCTGCTGGCCCAGGTGATTGCCGAATCGCTCGACGACGATGGTTATCTGCGCACCGCGCTCGACGAGCTGAGCGGCCTGGCGGCTCTGTCGCCCGCGGCCACATCGGACGAGATGGCCCTGGCGCTGCAACGCGTGCAGTCACTCGACCCGGCGGGCGTCGGCGCGCGCGACGTCGCCGAGTGCCTGCGTCTGCAACTGCCGTCGATCGAGGACGCGCGCACGCGCGATCTGGCCGAACGCATCGTCGACGACCACCTCGGCCTGCTGGCCGCGCGCGATGCGCAAGGCCTGGCGCGAGCGCTCGCTTGCTCGCCCGATGAAGCGTCCAGCGTCTGCGAGCGCATCCGCCAGTTCGACCCGCATCCAGGCTGGCGCCACGGCGCCAGCGACACGCGCTATGTGATCCCCGACGTGATCGTGCGCAAAGTGCGCGGCCAGTGGACGGTGACGCTGAACCCGGCCGTGGTGCCGAAGGTCAAGTTCAACCAGTTCTATGCGGATCTGTTTCAACACGCCCGCAAAGAGCCGACCGAGGGCGCCACGCCAGCGCAGCATGAGCAGATGGCTGGCCATTTGCAAGAAGCGCGCTGGACCGTGCGCAATGTGGAGCAGCGCTTCTCGACGATTCAGGCCGTGGCCGAGTCCATCGTGCGCCGGCAGGCGCACTTCTTCGACTACGGGCCGATGGCCATGAAGCCCTTGGGCTTGAACGAGATCGCGCAGGAACTCGAGATGCACGAGTCGACCGTCTCGCGCGTCACCAACAACAAGTACATGGCGACACCGCTTGGCGTGTTCGAGCTGAAGCACTTCTTTTCACGGGCGATGGTCAGCGCCAGCGGCAGCGCCTTCACCGGCACCGCGATCCGCGAGCTGATCAAGGACATGGTCGACAGCGAGCCGGCGCAGGCGCCGCTTTCCGACGCCGAGATCGCGCGCCAACTGGTCCGCCAGGGCCTCACCGTGGCCCGGCGCACGGTCACCAAGTACCGGCAGTTGCTGAAGATCGACGCCGTGGAGAGGCGGCGGCGCAGTGCGTGACCACCACGCATCGCGCCGCTTGCCGCGCCGCGCTGGTCGTTACCGACTGGCCGCCGACGCCGGTGACATCGGCGCTGTGCCGGTGGACGGCGTGGTCGGCTGCATCGGCGGGTCCGCCGCAGGCTTGTTGCAGCCCGCCAGCGCGGCAATGACAGCCAACGACAACACCGGCATGATCAGTTTGGATCGGTTCATGGTTTCAGCTCCTGGCAGTGAAGGGGTGCGCAGTCAACGGCGTCGTCCCAGCGCACTGACATCGCAGCAAGGCACGTGCCCGAAGCCTTGCCGATGTGGGAATGCCGTTTGCCCATGCCCAGCGACATGACCGACATGACTGCTTCACGCTGGGCCGGCCTGTTGGTGCTGGCGGGCGCGATCGCGCTAGCCGCCGGCGTATGGGTCGGTCAACGGCCCGTGACGCCGGCGCCGGTGGCGACCGCCGTCGTCGCGCCGACGGCGGCGCCGATCGCCGCGCGCCGTGCACAGGCCGAGTTCGGCACGACTCCCGCCTCTGCCGATGTGCGCCGCATCGCCGACTGGGCCGCGGATGGCGGCGACGCGCAGGGACAGTCGTTCATGATCGTTGACAAGAAGGCGGCCGAAGTCCATGTGTTCGACGCGACGGGCCGACTGACGGGCACGGCGCCGGTGCTGCTCGGCTCCGCGCGCGGCGATCACAGCGTGCCCGGCATCGGCCAGCGCCCGATCTCCGACGTGCGCCCCTTTGAGCGCACCACACCCGCCGGACGCTTCGTGACTGCAGCCGGGCGCAATCTCGACGGCGAGCCGGTGGTCTGGATCGACTACGAGGCCGCCGTGTCGATGCACCGCGTGCGCGCCACCGTGGCCCGCGAGCGCCGCCTAGCGCGGCTGGCCTCGGCGTCGGCGGCGGACAACCGCATCTCGTACGGCTGCATCAACGTGCCGGTGTCGTTCTACGACGGCGTGATCTGGCCCACGTTCTCGCTCGGGCCGGGCATCGCCTACGTGCTGCCCGACAAGAGACCCGTGCACGAGGTCTTTGTCGGCTTGCCCGATGTGGTCGGCAGCGCCCAGGCCGTGCCCGCGCGCAAGCGCTCGGCGGCGAGCTGACGCAGCGTCGATGACGACACCAATGCTGCCGCGTCCTGCCAAGCGCATTCGTGCGCTGTGGTGGGCCGCACTCGGAGCGACGGTGGTGATGACGGCCGGCTGTGCGGTCTGGCGCGTCGGGCAATCGAAAGCGCTGACGCGGCAGAGCGAACCGTTCGAACAACGGCCCGACGCCGCCACGCGGCGCCTGTTGATTGCCGGCGACAGCACGGCCGTCGGCACCGGTGCGTCCACGCCGGCACACAGCCTGGCCGGGCTGATTGCGACGCAGCATCCGCAGTTGCTGATCGAGAACCGTGCCCGCGACGGTGCGCTGTTCGCCGACGTGGCCGAACAACTGCTGCGGCCAGGGCGCTTCGACGTCGTGCTCGTGCAGGCCGGTGGCAACGACGTGATCCGTCTGCGCAGCGCAAGCGCGATGCGCAAGGACATCGACCGCGTGCTCGAAGCGGCGCGCCAACGTGCCGACGTGGTGGTCTTCATGCCGGCGGGCAATGTCGGCAACGCGCCGTTCTTCTTCGCGCCCTGGTCGTGGTGGATGACGAGCCGCGCGCGCGAAATGCACCGCCTCGTCGCCGCGGCCACGGCACGTTCTAACGCTGTGTACGTCAATCTGTTCCAGGAACACGACGACGATCCGTTCGTGCGCCAGCCCGAGTTCAACGCCAGCGACGGCCTGCACCCGAGCGACGCCGGCTACCGCGTCTGGTGGCAGGTGCTGCAAGACCAGGCCGACTTCTCCGGCCGGCTAAAGCGACAAGCGCCGTCGCCGTAACCACGACGACGGCGCCGCATATGGCGTTCAGCTCTTCACGAAAGCCAGCAGGTCGCGCGTGAAGCGCTCCTTGTGTGTGGCGAACAGTCCGTGCGGCGCGCCGTCGTATTCGAGCAGCGTCGAATTGGCGATGCCCTTCGCCGCAGCGCGGCCGGACGCCTCGATCGGCACCGTCTTGTCGTCGGTGCCATGAACGATCAGGGTCGGCACCTTGAAGGCGGCCAGGTCGGGGCGGAAGTCGGTCGTCGCAAAGGCCTTGGCGCAGGCCAATGTCGGCTTCAGGCCGGCCTGCATCGAGACGCCGCGCGCCCAGTCGAGCACTTCGGCGCTGACCGGATTCGAGATCAGGCTGACGCCGAAGAAGTCCTTGAAGAAGCCGCTGAAGAAGCGGGCACGATCTTCCTTCATCGCTTTGGACATCTCGTCGAAGACCGACGGCTCGGTGCCTTCCGGGTTGTCGCTCGTCTTCAGCATGAACGGCACGATCGATGAGATCAACGCCGCCTTGACGACACCCTTGCCGGCGTGGCGGCTCATGTAGCGCGCCACTTCGCCGCCGCCCATCGAGAAGCCGACGAGCGTGGCGTCCTTGGCGCCGGTGTGTTCGATGACGGTGGCCAGGTCGTCGGCGAAGGTGTTGTAGTCGTAGCCCGACCACGGCTGGCTGGAGCGGCCGAAGCCGCGGCGATCGTAGGCAATGGCGCGGTAGCCGGCATCGGCCAGGGCCATCGCCTGATCGTCCCAACTGTCGGCCGACAGCGGCCAGCCGTGCAGCAGGATGACGGGTCGCCCGCTGCCCCAGTCCTTGACGTAGAGCTGGGTCTTGTCGGCGGTGGTGACGTGGTTCATGGCGAGCGCTTTCGCAAGGAGAAGGGGCGTCCACTATTCACAGGTTCCGCCGCTGCGCACGTAGGACGCCGCGCTGATCCGCCGAAAGACAGCAGCGCTCAACCTGCCAGCGCCAAACGGCCCGGCGGCGGCTCCGGCTCGTCGGATTCGTCGGCCACCAGCGGTTGATCGTCGTCGGTCTTGCCGCCAAGCTCGCACCAGCGTTGCAGCGCCTGTTCGGCCGTGCTTGCCAGCGCATCGGCGCCAATCGACGCGGCCGTTTCGCCTTGCGTCGGGGTGGCTCCGGCTTGCCAGTGGACGACGACGATGCGCACGCTGGCGCTGCGCCGGCGCAGGTGCCGGCAGACATAACGCGCCCGCGGGCGCCAGGCTTCGGCGAGGTAGTTGACGAAGACAACGTCGATGCCCTCCAACTCGAGCGTGGCGATCGAGCGCGGGCTCAGATCGGCGGCGGTGTTCACCGTCGCCGCGTGCCCAGCCCCCGACAGGGTGCGGGCGAGCATCTCGGCAGCGATCGAATCGAGCGCCGAGCGGCCGCCGACGCAAAGCAGGCGTGGCGCGGCCGGCGCGGCCGTGTCCGGCGCTTCATCCAGATCGTCCAGCAGCACGCGCAGGCCGTCGGCCACGCGCTCGCGGCGCTCGGCGTCGGGCGTGGCCTCGGTCAGCAGCAGCGCCGGCAACGCGGCGTCGGCATAGAAGGCCGCGACCGAATCTTCCCGAACCTGGTCGCGCGCCAGCTCGATGGCGTCTTCGACTTCGCCGGCCATCAGGCGCTGGTAGAGCGTGGTCGGCACATCGAACGCCGGCTCGTTGCCGAGCAGCAGATCGAAGATGCGCAGCGGCCGCACGTGGCGGCCGAGCACGACCAGGCAGACGGTGATCGGCGTGGCCAGCACCAGGCCGATGGGGCCCCAGACCACGGTCCAGAACGTGGCCGAAACCAGCACGGCCAGCGGCGACAGGCCGGTGCTCGACCCATAAGCCCAGGGCTCGATCAGGTTGTTGCTGATGAGCTCGAGTGTGGCCACCAGCGCCAGCGTCCACAGCAACATGCTCCATCCCGGATCGACCGCGAAGGCCATCGTCAAGGGAAACAGCGCCGCGATGGCCGGCCCCAGGTAGGGCAGGAACCGCAAGGCCCCGGCCAGCACGCCCCAAAGCAAAGCGCCGGGCACCCCGATCAGCCAAAGCCCGACGGCCATCGGCAGCGCGTAGCCGAGGTTGACCAGAAAGTGCGCGCCGAGGTAGCGACTGACCCGCTGCGCGGCCTCGTCCAGCGCATCGCTCATGCGCTGCACATCGCCGCCGGTCAGGCGCAGCAGGCGGTCGCGCAACTCGTTGCGGCCGAGCAGGATGAACACGAGAAAGACGAAAACGAGGCCGGTCGTCAGCAGCGGCGCGAGCACCGGCGCAATGACCTCGCCGAGGACTTGCAGCGGCCGCGCGGGCGGCTCTTCCAACTGCACGCGCAGCGGCGCCTCGTTTTGAACGCGCTGCGACGCTGCCTTAGGAGCGCGCTGCGGCGCTGGCGCCGCGTCGGCATCCTTCGATCGGTCGAGCGCGCGCTGCGTGGCGCTGATTTCGCTCTCGAACATGTCAAACAGGCGCGCCGCGTTGTCGAGCACGCCGCGCTGCGCCAGACTCTCTCTCAGTCCGCGCAGCTTGAGCTGGATGGTCGATTGATAGGTGGGCACTTCGCGGCCGAGCGCCACCAACTGCGAACCGGCGAACAGCGAGGTCACGCCGACCACGCCGAGGGTCATCGAGACGACGACGCTGACAGCCAGCCAGCGTGGCCAACGCCAACGGCGCAACCGGCTGACCAAGGGGTCAAGCAAGAAGCCGAGCAGCGCGGCCAGCGCCAAAGGCACGAAGATCTCGCGCCCGAAATACAAGGCAGCGATGACCAGACCTGCGGCCAGCATGGCCAACACCACCGAAAGGTGGCGCTGATCGGCGGCGGCCGGCCGAGCAGAAGCAGCAGGGTCAACCATGAAAGGACTGTGCCGCCGCGGCACGGCGCCTCATGCAGGTGCGCAGCGCAAGCCGGCGTAGGCGGCCTCTGACAAGCGCAAGCGCCGCACGCCGATGGTCGCCCGGCGCGGCTCTGGGCACGCTAGCGGAACGCCGTTCAACAACCGGCATCGCACGAGCCATGCAAAGGAGGCCCCATGGATAAGAAGCGCTTGGGCATCGCTGAACTTCGTCAACAGCGCGAACGCATCCGCCGCGTCACGGTCGGCGCGCTGGTGGTCGCGGTGGTCTTCATCCTGGTCTCCTGCCAAGGGCTGACCCCGCGCGATGCGGCGGTGCCCGCGCAGCCAGTGCAGGACGCTGCACGCGATCGCCAGGGGCCGGTCAGTGTGGAGATGAACACGATCAGTTGGACCGGTCGCGCCGGCGCAGGCAAGACCGATCTGGCCGCATACCACCTTGCGGTGCTGTCCGCCGATGGCGATGCCGACCTGGTGCGCGGCAACGCGGCCAAGCTGCTCGTCGATGGGCCGGCCACCTTCGCGGCGATGAAGGGTGCCATCGCCAAGGCGCGCTCGCGCGTCCTGCTGCAAAGCTACATCGTCGAGGACCGCGGCGTGGCCGCCGACGTGGCCACCCTGTTGCTGGAGCGCGCCGCACGCGGCGTCAACGTAGCGCTGCTCTACGACAGTCTGGGCTCGATCGGCACCGACGCTGCGTTCTTCGACCGCCTGCGCGCCGGCGGCGTGGCCGTCTGCGCGTTCAACCCGGTCAACCCGGTCGAGCGCCTGGGCTTCTGGGGCCTCAACCGCCGCGACCACCGCAAGCTGCTGGTGGTCGACGACGACTGGGCCTACACCGGCGGCATCAACATCAGCCGCGTTTACGGCTCGTCGTCGTTCGGACGGCGCAGCAAGGTCCAAAACGACAGCGGCACTGACAGTGCCAACCAAGACGGCTGGCGCGACACGCAGATCGAATTGGCCGGGCCGGTGGTGCCGGTGCTGGCCCGCGAGTTCGCTGCGGCCTGGAAAGATCAGGGCTGCAAGGGTACGCTCGGTACACCGCCGCCGCCGCGCACAGCCAGGCCCGGCCAGCGCGTGGTCAAGGTGCTGGCCAGCGACCCGCGCGACGATACCAACCGCATCTACACCTCATTGATCCAGGCCATCGAAGCCTCGCAGCGCAGCGTTTCGCTGACGATGGCCTACTTCGCGCCGGGCGATGAGTTCGCTGGCGCGCTTCGTGACGCGGCGCGGCGCGGCGTCTCCGTCGAGTTGGTGCTGCCCGGCAAGAGCGACTCGACCCTGGTGCTGCACGCCGGACGCGCTTACTACGCAGAGCTGCTCGATGCCGGGGTGCGCATCTACGAGATGGAGCACGCGCTGATGCATGCCAAGACGGCCGTCATCGACGGCGTGTTCTCGACCGTCGGTTCGAGCAACCTCGACTGGCGCAGCCTGGTGCACAACCACGAGCTCAACGTCATCGTGCTCGGCGACGATTTCGGCCGCGAGATGGCGGCGATGTTCCAGCGCGATCGCGACGCTTCGTTGGCGATCGAGGCCGCCACCTGGTCGCAGCGCCCCTGGTCGCGGCGGGCGCTCGAGCACGCCGGGCGCGCGGCCGAGCGCTGGTTGTAGGTGACAGCACGCGCGTTTCCAGGGCCGGTCTGCATCGTCATCAACGGCCGCGCCGGTGCGGCCGAAGGCGATGCGCGGCGCGGCGAACTCGAGGCGGCGCTGCAAGCCCGCGGCCTGGCCTTTGAGTTCTTCAGCGCCGGCAGCGGCGCCGAGCTGCCGGACTGCGCGGCGCGAGCCGTGCAGCGAGCGCAGCGCGAGCAAGGGCTGGTGGTGGCGGTGGGCGGCGATGGCACCCTCAACACCGTCGCCCAGGCCTTGCTGGGCAGCACCGTGCCGTTCGGGGTCTTGCCGGCCGGCACCTTCAACTACTTTGCGCGTGCCCACGCGCTGCCCGAAGATCCGGCGGGCGCGGTCGCGCTGTGGAGCGAAGGCCGGGCGCAGCCGGTGCAGGCCGGGCGTGTCAACGAGCAGCTGTTCCTGGTCAATGCCAGCATCGGTCTGTACCCGAAGCTGCTGCGCGCGCGCGAAGAAGACAACGCGCGCCTGGGCCGCTGGCGTGTCGTCGCCGCCTGGGCCGCGCTGCGCACGGTGCTCAGCGAAAACCGCAGCATGCGTCTGATTCTCTACAGCGGCGCGCAGGGCGAGCAGGTGCGCACGCCGACGCTGTTCATCGGCAACAACGCCGTGCAGCTCGAACAGTTCGGCCTGCTGCAAACGCAGGGGGTAGGCGGTGGCGTGCTGGCAGCGGTGCGTGTGCGCCCGGTCGGCCGCTGGCAACTCGTCGGCCTGGCGCTGCGCGGCCTGATGGGCGCGCTCGGCCCCGCGCCCGAGGTCAGCGCGACGCTGGTGCGCGAATTGCGCGTGCACCTGGCCGGCCGCCGCGCCGGGCGGCCACTCTCCGTGGCCTTCGACGGTGAAGTGCGGACGATGACTCAGCCGCTGCACTTTCATGTGGCCGCCGATCCGTTGTGGCTGATCAAGCCCGAAGTCGCTGCCGACGCAGCCGCTGCCGCTTGACCACGGTTCTGCACGTCTCGGACCTGCACTTCGGCACCGAAGTGCCGCAGGCCGTCGAAGCGCTGGTGCGGCTGGCACGCGCCCAGCCGCCGGACGTGCTGATCGTCTCCGGCGACATCACGCAACGCGCGCGGCGCTCGCAGTTCGATGCCGCGCAGCGTTTCATCGAACGCCTGGCAGCCGCCCACGTGCTGGTGCTTGCCGGCAATCACGACATCCCGTTATTCGATCTGCCACGCCGGCTGCTGACGCCGTACGCCGGCTTTCGGCGTGCCTTTGGCGAAGAACTCGAACCGCGCCTGGACACACCGTCGCTGCGCATCGCCGCCGTGCACACCGCACGCGCCTGGCGCCATGTGGTCGGCCATGTGACGCCGGCGCAGGCCGAGCGCACCGCGGCGTGGCTGGCCGAGGCGCCGCCACGGGCGCTGCGCATCGCCGTCACGCACCAGCCGGCGCTGGTGCCCGACGGCCAAGACACCGCACAGCGTCTGCGCGGCGCCGACGAAGCCTTGCGCCAGTGGAGCCACGCGCGGGTGCATCTCGTGCTCGGCGGACACATCCACCGGCCCTACTTCCAACAAGCCCCGGCGCCGCCGAACGCCGGGCCGCACCGTCTCTGGGTGGCGCAGGCCGGCACGGCCATCTCTCACCGCCTGCGCGCGCCCTACCCGCATTCAGTCAATCTGCTGCGTGAAGTGGCCTTGGGGCATTGGCTGTTGCAGCGCTGGAACCTCGAGCCCGGCGCTGCAGACTTCACCTGCGGCGACACGCTACCGCTCACCACCGATGCGGCGCGGGGCGACGCCTTGTCCTACGCGGCACACGCGGCTCGTCCGACAGACCCGTCGCGCGCTCCTTTCTAGAGTGCAGGCATGGGCTCACAGCCCTTGTCGTGCCGGTTGCGCAGGGACCGAGACGACAAAGATTCACTCAGGCCTGCAACAAGGAGATTCGCATGAACTGGAACCGCATCGAAGGCAACTGGAAGCAAGTCAAGGGCAAGGTGCAGGAGCAGTGGGGCAAGCTCACCGACGACGATTTCGACGTCGTTGGCGGCCGCCGCGAGCAGCTCGCCGGCAAGATCCAGGAGCGCTACGGCATCGCCAAAGACGAAGCCGAAAAGCAGATCGCGACCTGGGAACGCGGCGCGACCGACCGCTGGTTCGAAACCGACACCGAGCACAAGGTCTGAACGCCATGAACTCACACCTGCGCATGACGCCGATCGCGCTGCTCGTTGCCGCTGCCGCCTTGGCCGCAGGCTGCGACCGCGCGCCGACTCAACCGACCGCTCAACCGGCTGCGACGAGCACCGTCGGTGAAAAGGTTGACACGGCCATCACCAAGACCACCGACACGGCCAAGGACATCGCCACGACCGCCGCGATCAAGACCGAACTGGCGCGCGACCCGGGTCTCTCGGCGTTGTCGATCAACGTCGACACCATGGACGGGCGCGTGTTGCTCAAGGGCAAGGCGCCCGACAGCGCCGCTGCCGAACGCGCCACCGAGATCGCTCGCCGCACCGACGGTGTGGTCAGCGTCGACAACCAGCTCACGGTCGAGCCCAAAGGCTGAAGCTCGGGCTAACCCTCAGGCTGATGCCAAACGACTTTCTTTTTTTGAACCCATAGGACACCACCATGAACAACATCCGCACCCTGGTCATCGCCACCGCCGCAGCACTTTCCGCCATTGTTCTGCCGGCCTGCAGCGTGACCCGCGACCAACAGAGCGTGGGCTCTTACGTCGACGACGCGACGCTGACGACCCGCGTCAAGGCCAAGTTCGCAGAGGACAAGACCGTCAGCGCGCTGGCGATCAGCGTCGAGACCTTCAAGGGCATGGTCCAGTTGTCTGGCTTTGCCAAGTCGGGTGAAGAGAAGTCGATGGCCGAGCGCCTGGCGCGCGCCGTCTCCGGCGTCACCGGCGTGAAGAACGACATCGTCATCCGTAGCTGATCCGCGACGCGGCGCTACCACTGACCACGGGTGTAGGCACCGTCCTACACCCGTTTTTGCTTTTGATGGACATCATGCGTCGTCGCCGTAGCACACTACAAACTGTCGGCATCCGCGTAGTTCTATGCTTCCCGTGAAAACCTTCATCGTCGAAGACAGCCCCATCATTCTGGACAACCTGGTGGCCACGCTCGAAGAGCTGGCGCCGGTGCAGGTGGTCGGATCGGCGCCCGATGAAGACGGCGCAGTGAGCTGGCTCACCGCCGATGGCCGTGACGTCGATCTGGTGATCATCGACGTGTTCCTCAAAGCCGGCTCCGGCCTGGGCGTGTTGAAACGCGCAGCGCAGCGCAGCGTGCCCGGCAAGCGTGTCGTGCTGACCAATTACGCCACGCACGAGATGCGCAAGAAGTGCCTCGAGCTCGGCGCCGACCGCGTCTTCGACAAGTCCAACGAGCTCGACGACCTGCTGCTTTACTGCACGCGTCTGGCCGACGGCGGCACCGACACAGGCCCAGGCGCGTTGACGTGACATTGGCCGGCGTCTTCGGCCGCTGGCAACGCAGGGCCTTCATCCTGCCACTCGCCGCGCTGGCAGCGTTGCTGGCGCTGGTGATCAACGAAACCGCCTACCAGCGCTCGACAACGGCGCTGGAAAGCCTGGGCGACCGCGGGCTCGCACGGCTGCGCACTCACGCCGTCTTGCGCGGCCTGATCGACGTAGAGACCGGGGAGCGCGGATACCTTCTGACCGGCAGCGACGAATACTTGCAGCCGTACCGGGATTCGATCGGTTCGTTGCGCGAGGCCCTGACGTGGCTCGAGCGCTACTACCACGGCGACACCGTCGCCGAGCCCACCGTTGAAGCGATCAAGGCCCATGCGGCCAGCAGATTGGCGCAGATGGAGTCGATCGTCACGCTGTATGGGCAAGGGCGCGAAACAGCTTGGCGCGAACTGCTTCTGAGCGGTGTCGGCAAAGAGCACATGACTCAAATCCGCGCAGGGGTGGACCAGCTGTTGGCGATCGAGTCGCAGCGCGTCAGTGCCGAGCGCAAATATGTCTTCGACTCGCTGCGCCTGTCGCGCATCGGCGTGGCGGCGATGGTCGCCATCAGCCTGCTGGGCCTGTTGATGTTCTTGCGTCAGAGCGCCACGCTCGAAGCCGCGATGCGGCGCCACGCCACCGAATTGCAGGTCGAGCGCGACCACCTCGAGGTCGAAGTGGTGCACCGCACCACCGAGTTGACGCGGCTGGCCGAAGACCTGCAGACCGCGCGCGAGGACGAGCGCGGGCGCATTGCCCGTGAGCTGCACGATGAATTGGGGGCGCTGCTGACGGCGGCCAAACTCGACGCCGCGCGCCTGAAGCGCAGCCTGGCCGAGGTGCAGAGCCCCGAGATCAACGACCGCCTGGCTCACCTCGTCGGCACCTTGAACGACGGCATCGGCCTGAAGCGCCGCATCACTGAAGACCTGCGTCCGTCGTCGCTTTCCAACCTCGGCCTGAAAGCGGCCATCGAGATCCTCGCCACCGAAATCGGCCAGCGCAGCGAACTGCAGATCACCACCGACATCGAGCCGTTCCAGCTCGACGAAGCGGCCGAGATCACGCTCTACCGCATGGTTCAGGAATCACTGACCAACGTCGCCAAGTACGCCGAGGCGAGCGAGGTTGAAGTGCGCCTGGTGCGCGAAGGCGATCAGATCATCGCCACGGTGCGCGACGACGGCAAGGGCTTCGACGCCAACCGCGTGCGCGGCAGCACGCAAGGCCTGGTCGGCATGCGCTACCGCGTGCAGGCGCGCGGCGGGCGCTTGCAGGTCAGCTCGTCACCGGGCCATGGCACGACGGTCAGCGCCGTGCTGCCGGCGAGCCCGCAATCGCGCGCGGCATAGATCCGGCTTAGAGCCGGCATCAGGCCGTTCTGTCACTGGGCCGTTCTGTCGGCGCTGTCCGACACGCACTCGGCGCGGTGCCCGATGCAGCGCGCGCGCGCTGGCGACCACACTGAATGCATCGCAGTGAACCCGCTGCGACCAATGCAACCAGGAGATATCGCCATGCTTCATTACGCTGTTGTCTTCTTCGTCATCGCACTCATTGCGGCCTTGTTCGGCTTCACCGGCATCGCTGCCGGCGCAGCCAGCATCGCGCAAGTGCTGTTCGTCGTGTTCATCGTGCTGGCCATCGGCAGCTTCGTGATGAGCATGGTCCGCAAGCGCTGAAGCGTTTGCTCGGAGTCAGCGCGAAGCGTCTGCTCAGCGCAACCGCCGAAACACCTTTCCACCATCCACGCCAGGACATCACCATGAACCAGACCACCACACCGACCCTGCACACCGCCACTCCCGCCGTCGGTCGCGCGATCGACCGCAGTGCCGACACCGCC